>JANPMZ010000169.1:0-3570 GCA_031427195.1 Nitrospirota bacterium | reverse complement strand
GGCCGTCTCGCACTGGGTACCTGGCAGGCAATATTTTTCTGCGAATTCGACGGCCCCCGTGACCGGCGTGTGCAGGTGAAGGTGATGGCGGGGTAAATAGAGTTTACATTTACATGGTTTTCCGCAGCATCATCATAACCCGGTTCAAGACCGTCGGGGATAAACCCCGACGCTACAGAAGCTATACGTAGCGCCCTCGTTTATCGAGGGCGGTAAGCAGCCGTATTAATGTTGTTTCTATTATGAGACTGTTAATAAGTGAAACTGCAATAAAATATAGACCCTAAATATCGTGGAATAAAATTCTACGAACGCGTCTTGATGGTAATGCTGGTCACCGTTTATCCTGGATAGGAGTTGTCCGATGCAAAAAAAGTTCAGAGCCGCCATCGTCCTTGTCGCGCTCCTGCTGATGATCTCCGGCGCAGCGGCCTCCCACGCCCAGACCACGGAGCAGAACACAGCTGCCCGCTACCTCAATACGGGCATGCAGCAGATGAAGGCTGTCGATTATCAGGCTGCCCGGGGATCTTTTGAGCAGGCGCTGCGCTACGATGATTCCTCCGCAGCGGCCCATCTCGGCCTCGGTGTCATCTACTTTCATTTACGCGACGATACCTATGCCGAGCGGGAACTGACGAGGGCCGCGGAGTTGAGTCCCCGGGATGCGACCGCATACCAGTTTCTGGGCGAGCTCTTTTACCGCAAGGACGACCTCGATACCGCGATGTCTTACTGGGAAAAGGCTGTTGAGCTCAATCCTGATGCAGCCGATATCCGGGCGCGGCTTGAACGTATCCGCAAGGAGCACCGGACTGAGAAGGATTTCAATCGCGACGTGACGAGCCATTTTCTGATCAAGTATGAAGGCCGGGAAAAGATCGAAGCAGGCAAAATCATCCTCAGGATCCTTGAGGAGGCCTACGGGGTGGTGGGGCGCGGCCTGTCGTACTATCCTGACCGCGAGCTACAGGTCATCCTGTATTCCGGCCGGCAGTTCCAGGAAGTGACTGATGCCCCGGGGTGGAGCGGCGGGATCTACGACGGGAAGATCCGCATCCCGATCGGCGGCATCGAGCAGGAAACGCCGGGTCTCAGAAGGCTTTTGTATCATGAGTACACGCATGCGGTGGTGCGGTCCATCACCGTGCGCTGCCCGACCTGGCTGAACGAGGGCCTGGCCCAGTACTTTGAAGGGGACGAGCTCGACGGTCGGAAAAAAGAGGCGCTCAAGCGGGTTGCGCAGACCGGCAAGCTTCCCTCTCTTGTTGCGCTTGAGGGCTCGTTCATGGGGATGGGCAATACTCAGGCCATGTATGCCTATCTCTTCAGTCTTTCCTCGGTCCGGTATATGGTGGATTCGTTCGGCATGTATCGCGTCAAGACCGTGCTGGAAGAGCTTGGCAAAGGCGCGGACACGGGCAAGGCTGTCAGCAGCGGCATCATGATTTCCTATGAGGAGTTCGAACGCGGCTGGAAACGGTCGCTGGAATAGTCTTATCCTGAAAACGGCTGGTGATTTATTTAGCCGCAAAGGAGCGCAAAGAAAATCAGGCTCCTGATACTTAACCCCTTCACCATCATGGTGAGGCCCCTATGATATCCAAACGTAGTATTTTTCTCTGGGGAGACTAATGGACTAATGGGACTAATGGGGTGGGACTAATGGGGTCAAATCTTCGATAATGACAACCATGTAACGAATGAAGATTTGACCGTACGCAGTAACAACTAATTATCTTGCGGGTTCAAGTCCCGCCCAAGGAGTTGTCCGTACACCTTGGTAGCACGAGGGAGCGGCGTCTGAGCAATCAGGGGTCGTGAGTTTCCAAACGGCAAAGCTACAGGCCGCAGCGAAAGCGAACCTACACGTAGCCTCGTAACTCAATCGGAGATGCCGACCCTGTGGTCATATGGGGAAGGCCGATGCGCACGGATTCAGACAACGGAAACGATCTGTGTAATCTCCCGGGGTAGCAGGGGCGGCATGCAGCGGAAGATGATTAGTCCAGTGCTGGAGACCCGATGCAGTGATGTTCGGAGGAACATCAACCTATGCGTATAAGGAAACGAAAACGCACTGGGCTGTATCGGGAGTCGGAGGGGTCCATAGTATCGTTTGAGGACACGGGACAACATAACCCTGTCCGAGAAAAGGGACCCTGCTTTGTTCACGCAACCGAAGGAGAGAGGATGAGGGGATTGCAAGCATGCTAACAACCCCTGAGGCAATCAGGACACTCCAGAGGAAGCTCTACCGCAAGGCCAAGCAAGAACCGGCCTACCGCTTCTACGCGCTCTATGACAAGATACACCGGGCCGACATCCTCAGTCATGCCTACCATCGTGTCAGGGCCAACAAAGGGAGCGCCGGCATCGACGGTGTAACCTTCGAGGCCATAGAGACCGGAGAAGGAGTAACCGCCTTTTTGGCGGAGCTGCAAGAAGCACTGAAGAGCAAGACCTACGCACCAAACCCTGTAAAGCGCGTCATGATACCCAAAGGAGATGGCACAGAGCGTCCCTTGGGAATCCCGACCATAAGGGACAGGGTGGCCCAGATGGCCGTAAAACTGGTCATCGAACCGATCTTTGAAGCGGACTTCATAGACACCTCATACGGATTCAGACCCAGGAAGTCGGCCCATGATGCAATCGAAGACATAACGTATGCTCTCAACTGCGGATATACGGAAGTCATCGACGCCGATGTATCCAAGTACTTTGACACCATCCCCCATGCCAAACTCATGGCCGTGGTCGCCGAGCGCATCGTTGACAGTGCGGTACTGCACATCATCCAGATGTGGCTCAAGGCCCCGGTTATGGAAGTGGACAAGGACGGAACGAAGCGGAACATCGGCGGCGGCAAGGCAAACACCAAAGGCACACCACAAGGCGGCGTCATCTCCCCGCTTCTGGCCAACCTCTATCTGCATCTTTTAGATAGGATATGGCACAAGAAGCAGCTCCAGAGCAAATTGGGAGCACGTCTTGTACGTTATGCCGATGATTTTGTCGTGCTGTGCAGAAAGGGAACAGAGCAGGCGATGGCGGTTATACGTCGTGTGCTCGAACGACTGGGACTTGTGCTCAATGAGAACAAGACCCGCATGGTGAACGCCAAGCAAGAAGGCTTCAACTTCCTTGGATTTGAACTTCGTATGGGAAAAAGTCGGAGAACGGGCAACCTCTACCCCCTTGTGCAACCGTCACGAAAAGCCCTGAAGAAGATCAAAGACAACGTTACCGCCTCAACACACAGACGAATGACGCCAAAGCCGCTGGCTAGGGTAATCGAAGAAATCAACACTGCCCTGCGGGGCTGGGTCGGATATTTTCATTACCGCAATAGCAGCAAGGCGTTCAATCGTCTCAAGTTTCACGTGGAAGCGCGATTGCGTACGCATTTGCGCAAGCGGCATAAGATCAAAAGCAGGGCAGCGGGGTTTACCAGGTTCACTAACAGGTCTTTGTACGAGAAGTATGGGCTCTATAAAGTGCCGACGACAGCGGGTTGGACTAAGGCGCATGCCTTGCGGTGAAGAACATCGGAAAGCCGTGTGCGGG
>JANPMZ010000168.1:0-6786 GCA_031427195.1 Nitrospirota bacterium | reverse complement strand
AGTCCTGTAGGTCGGGTAGAACGCAGCGAAACCCGACATAATGCACATGATTGATCGACTTATGCGACGCAGGAAATCGACTACGAAAGGGGTCGTGTGCTTTCCGGTCGTGACGCATGGCCGACATACATAAAAGAGTTTCCAAGCGCCTTCCTCTCTGGTATAATCGCACCATGAAACAATATCTAGACGTGCGCTGCTTGAATCGTCCTTTTGACGATCAGGGGCAGGATAGAATCCACCGGGAGTCTGAAGCAGTTCTATCCAATATCGGCCATGTTCGGAGTGCCACCCCTTGCAATGGGCGCTGGAAGTAATTTCATGAAATCGCAAACACTTTCCCCGCCGGTGTTGAGAAAATCAGGACTAGACGCGCCGGCTAAGCAATTGTGCCCGCATGGTATGGTTCGATTTCTTCAACAGTATGAGTCCGGATCGGGAGATTACACCCGTGAAAGAGAACAACGGTTAAAAGATGTCGAATTGGATGACATTTTGGAAAAACGTGCCAAACGTCGCGGCAGATTTACGCCGTAGACATTTTTACAGTGCTTTCCCTGCAATACTTACCACGGATTAGTGTTACTATACGCAACCATGATCGATAGCATCCGCGCAAAAAAATCTCTTGGCCAGAACTTCCTCAAGGACCCGCACTATCTTAGTAAGATCGTTGACGCGGCACAGGTCTGCCCTGATGATCAGGTGCTTGAGATCGGCCCGGGGCTCGGCCACCTGACAGCGGTGCTTGCAAAACGGGCGCAACGCGTTCTGGCCCTCGAACTGGACACGCGGCTTATCCCGGTGCTCGAACGCGAGTTCTCCGGCCAGGATAACGTTACGATCACGCACGCTGACGCGCTCGATTACCCCTATGGCGAACTAATCGGCAGGTGGAAAGCGGTCGCGAACCTTCCCTACTATATTTCAACGCCGATCATTCAACTCCTTATCAATCACCGAGACAAGTTTTCGAGCCTGACGCTGCTGCTTCAAAAAGAGGTTGCCCAGCGGATAGCGTCGCCGCCCGGAAGCAAGGAGTACGGCTTTCTCTCCGTCCTCGTCCAGCTGTCCGCTGAACCGCGTATCGAGTTCATGGTCCCTGCGACTGCCTTCACCCCAATACCCAAAGTGGATTCATCCGTCGTCACTCTCAAAATGCGCGAGCACCCGGCCGCATGCAAAACGGATAAGCCCTTCCTGATCAGCATGCTCAAAGCCGTTTTTTCGCAGCGCAGAAAAACGCTGCGCAATGGACTGAAGCCCCTTGGCCTGCCACCGGAACGCATCGATGCGGTATTCGGACAGACCGGCATCGATTTGTCCCGGAGAGCTGAAACGCTGAGCGTTGCGGAGTTCTGCGCTCTTGCCGACTTTCTTCGAGAACAGTAACCTAAACGGCATTTGGACAAAGTCGCAAAATCCTGTCATCTCGCAGAGCGTTATTGTAGGGGCGTATTGCATACGCCCTGGTGGCAATCACAACAACAGCAAGGGCGCAAGCATTGCGCCCCTACGACTGCAAACACCGTGAGACCTTGTTCGTCCCGGCCCAGCTGACGCAGCCCGCATTTTTACAGGCCTTTTGCCTTGACATTTACCTGCCGTACCCTATAATAATCAGTGTTGCGGAGGGGTATGCCATGAAAGACGCCATCATACATGCATTTGAAGAAAGCGCCCAGGTCAAGGTCGCTTTTGTGCGCGAGAATGTCGATAAGATCGTCGAGGTGGTGCAGCTTATTGCCCAGGCTTTCCGGGAAGGGAAGAAGGTGCTTCTTTTCGGGAACGGCGGCAGTGCCACCGATGCGTCCCATATTGCAGCAGAATTCGTGAACCGCTTCCTGATGGAGCGACCGCCGCTGCCGGCCATCGCGTTGAACACGGATGTGGCGGTCCTCACGAGTATCAGCAACGATTACGACTTTACCCAGGTGTTCTCAAAGCAGCTCAGCGCCCTTGGGCACGAAGGCGACGTGGTGATCGCGATCAGCACGAGCGGTAATTCACTGAACGTCATCAAGGCCCTTGATATAGCAAAAAAGAACGGCATGAAGACCGTGGTGCTTACCGGCGGAAACGGCGGCAAGATGGCTACCATGGCCGACTACACCTTCATCGTCAAGACCAAGGTGACCGCGAGGGTCCAGGAGACGCACATTACCCTGGGCCATGCCATCTGCCAAATGGTGGACGAGGAACTCTTCGGGAACCACCACAAATAAACCGCATGAAAAAACTCGACACCTCCAGGATAAAGACCTACTCCCTCAAAGACCGCCCGAGCAAGGTGCGGGTTGATGATTTTGCAAAGCCCCATCACCCCGGCGCAAGCTTCAAGGATTTCTTTTCCTCACTCCCAAACATCCTCGGCGCCCAGCACTTAAAAGACGTTGTTGCTGCTCTGGTCCAGGCCCGCAAGGACCAGCGGCCCGTCATGCTCGGCATGGGCGCCCACTCGATCAAGGTTGGCCTGAACCCGGTGATCATCGACCTGATGGAGCGTGGCATCATCACGAGCCTTGCTTTGAACGGGGCCGGCATCATCCACGACTTCGAGCTTGCCTTTGTCGGCCAGACCTCGGAAGACGTGGACAAAGAGATCCTTTCCGGCGCGTTCGGCATGGCGGAAGAGACCGGCAGCATGTTGAACCAGGCGATTGCATCCGCATCTGACGATGAAGGCATCGGGGCATGCGTCGGCAGAATGATACAGGCGGGAAACTTCCCGTACAAGGACAAAAGCTTGCTTGCTGTCGGCCACCGGCTGGGCGTTCCAATCACGGTCCATGTCGCCATCGGAACGGACATCATCCACATGCACCCGTCCTTTGACGGACGCGCCTTGGGAGCGGCTGCCCACCGCGACTTTCTCACCTTCTGCGCGCTCGTGTCGGAGCTGGAAGGCGGCGCGTACATCAACCTCGGCTCCGCCGTACTCTTGCCCGAGATCTTCCTCAAGGCCGTGACGCTCTGCCGCAACCTCGGTCATCCGCTGCGGCACTTCACCACCGTGAACATGGACTTTGTGCAGCACTACCGGCCGAACACCAACGTGGTCCGCCGTCCCACCCAGGGAGGCGGCAGGGGCTTTGCCCTGACCGGCCACCACGAGCTCATGCTCCCCCTGCTTGCCGCTGCCCTGATCGAACACTCCTAGCCGTCTCGCTGTCACAGAGCCGCTCTATTCAGCATACTCCCGACAGCCTTGACGGCTTGGTCATACGTGCGCTGAAACGCTAAAAAAATCTGGAACAAAAGCACCATCTGTGGTATTACATCGGTAGTATTATCGCTACGATTCATTCACCTACACGGAACCTGCTCTACCACTGCGGGACACGCAGGAGAAAAAGCAATAGATCGTAAATAGCATTTCATATTTCTATGGCTACTATCCTCGAAAAAAAGCTTTTACGGGTCCCGGATGTCTTCTATTTCAAGCTCGCGGCGCCGTTGATATCGAAGAAGGCCCTGCCGGGCCAGTTCGTCATCGTCCGGATCCACGACCGGGGAGAGCGTATCCCCCTCTCGCTCGCTGATATCGATTCCGCTGCAGGAACCATCAGTCTGATCGTGACGGCCGTGGGCAAGACCACGAGCGAGATGGCTGCACTGAAGCTTGGCGAATCGATCCTTGACCTGTGTGGTCCCCTGGGCAACCCCACGGAAATCGAACACGTGGGGAAGGTCATTCTCGTGGGGGGCGGGTTCGGAACAGCTCCGCTCTACCCCATCGCACGCGCATTCAAGGCCGCGGGCAGCGAGGTCGTGGTCGTCATGGGCGCCCGTTCCAGGGATCTGCTGATCTACGAGACAGAAATGGCCCAGGTGAGCGATCGCGTCCTCGTCGCGACCGACGACGGCAGCAAGGGCAGCAAGGGCCTCGTTACCACCGTCTTGAAGAACGAGATAGACCGGAGCGGAGCAGACCTCGTGATTGCCATTGGTCCGATGATGATGATGCGGGCCGTATCCGATACCACGAGGCCATCCGGGATCAAGACCATCGTAAGCCTGAATCCCATCATGGTCGACGGCACAGGCATGTGCGGCGGCTGCCGCGTCTCCATCGGGGGTGAAACAAAGTTCGCCTGCACCGACGGTCCCGAATTCGACGGCCACTTGGTGGACTGGGACGTCCTGATGAACAGGCAGCGCAAATATCACACCGAGCAGCAGACCTCCTTCGAGCTGTGGAAGAAAAAACACGAAGGCGTGCTGTCTGAGTGAGTGCGGAATAACTTCGGCCCCACATTACGAACACATTCCAGAAGGCGGGAACATACACGTCCTCTTTTTTAAAATTATAAATTTCGAGTCGTTCCACCCGACCAACGTGATAGTGAAGGTAATCGTAGAGCAATGGGACCTAATCAGCCTAAAAAAATCATCCCGAAAAAAACCCCTATTCCCGAACAAGACCCCGCGATCAGGTGTACGAACTTCGAAGAGGTCTCCCTGGGATACACTCCCGAACAGGCGGTCATCGAGGCCTCAAGGTGCCTTCAGTGCAAAAAGCCGCTCTGCGTCACCGGCTGCCCGGTGAGCGTCCCCATCCCCCGGTTCATCCAGGCAGTCCGGCAGAACGAGCTCAAGCGCGCGAGCGAGCTCATCAAGGAAGCGAACCTGCTCCCCGCGGTCTGCGGCCGTGTCTGCCCCCAGGAAAGTCAGTGCGAAAAGTTCTGCACCCTCGCCAGGAAATTCGATCCGGTCGCGATCGGTCGCCTCGAGCGGTTCGTCGCGGACTGGGAACGTGGCCAGGGAGGCGTCCAGGCGCCGGACATGGCGCCCGCGACCGGCAAGCGCGTGGCCATCGTGGGCAGCGGCCCCTCGGGTCTTACCTGCGCGTACGATCTCGCAAAGCTTGGCCACGGCATCACGATCTACGAGGCGCTGCATGAGGCCGGCGGCGTGCTGGTCTACGGCATACCCGAGTTCCGCCTGCCAAAGGCGATCGTTGCACGCGAGATCAACGTCCTCAAACGGATGGGCGTGACCATCATCACGAACGCGGTGATCGGGAAGCTCATCACCATCGATGAGCTCAGGGAGCAGTACGACGCGTGCTATATCTCGACCGGCGCGGGACTTCCCCGGTTCATGGGCATCCCTGGGGAGAACCTGAACGGCGTGTACTCGGCGAACGAGTTCCTGACCAGGATCAACCTCATGCGCGCGTATCAATTCCCGGAGTTCGATACGCCGGTCAAGAAGGGGGGCCGCATCGTCGTTGTGGGCGGCGGTAATGTTGCCATGGACTCGGCGCGCACCGCCCTCAGGCTCGGCGCCCGGGAAGTGACGCTGGTGTACCGCCGGTCTTTGTCGGAATTGCCCGCGCGCAAGGAAGAGGTACATCACGCGGTGGAGGAAGGCATCAACTTCGAGCTCTGCACCAATCCAATCAGGATCCTGGGCGATAAGGACGGACACGTGAGCGCGGTCGAGTGCGTCCAGATGGACCTGTGCGAGCTCGATGAATCAGGAAGAAAGAAACCGAAACCGGTCGAAGGCTCGGAGTTCCAGGTCCCCGCGGATGTGGTGATCATCGCGGTGGGCACGGGCGCGAACCCGCTGATCGCCCAAAGCACGAAGAATCTTTCGGTGACCAGGCACCAGTACATCGTTGCCGATGAGGAGACCGGAAAAACGAGCTTGCAGGGCGTGTATGCAGGCGGCGATATCGTGACCGGCGCGGCCACGGTCATCTCGGCAATGGGGGCGGGACGCAAGGCTGCAAGGGCGATGCATGACTATATGATGATACCACCCGTCACGCGGGAAAAAACATCCGGGTAATACACGCGGCAAGCGGGCCAGGTTGCCCCTCCAGAACAAAAAAGCCCTGCCGAAAAAACGGCAGGGCTTTTTACAATCAGAAGCCTTGAATACCGGACCAGCTTAGAACACGCCTTTGACCTTCCCGGTTTCCACATCCACATCCACGCGGCGATAGGCCGGATCAGACGATGTTCCCGGCATAAGCGTTATAGAACCTGCCACCGGGACCACGAACCCTGCTCCCTTGAACGTCAGGATGTCCCTGATCTTAAGCCTCCAGCCCTTGGGCACGCCCTTCAAGTTCGGATTGTCCGTGAGCGAGAGGTGGGTCTTCACCATGCAGACACCCATCTTGGCCAGATCGGGATCAGCCTCCATCTTCTTGGCCTTGGCTTCCGCCTCGGGCGTATAATCCACGCCGTCCGCGCCGTAGACCTCTTTCGCGATCAGATCAATGCGCTGCCGGAGCGGGGTGCTGAACTCATAGAGGAACTTGAAATCATTCTTCTCGTTGCAGGCGTCGATGACCGCGTCCGCGAATTCGAGCGCTCCATCGCCGCCCTTTTCCCAGTGACGAGACAACGCCACACGCGCGCCCGCGGCCTCGGCGAGCCTGCGTACTGCCTTGATCTCGTTGTCCGTGTCAGTGTAGAACGCGTTGATGCAGACCACGGGGTTGATGCCCGCCTTCTTCACGACCTTGATATGGTGGATAAGATTGTCGCAGCCCTTCTCGACCCAGCCAACGTTCTCGCCCTTGTACTCTGCGGGCAGGGGCTTGCCCGGCACCGGGATGGGCGCTCCGCCGTGGCACTTGAGCGCGCGGATCGTGGCCACGATAACCGCCGCGTTCGGCTTGAGGCCCGACATGCGGCACTTGAGGTTCCAGAACTTCTCGAACCCGATATCAGCCGCAAAACCGGACTCGGTCACGACATAGTCGCCGAGCTTCAGGCCCACGCGGTCCGCGATGATCGAAGACTGGCCGATGGCGATGTTGGCAAA
>JANPMZ010000167.1:0-1617 GCA_031427195.1 Nitrospirota bacterium | reverse complement strand
GTATTTGCCGGCCAGTTCCATCATGGGGAACCGCTCCGGCTCATTCGAGGTGGAATTGATAAGAGGCACACCCCAGGTATTCTTGTGCGCCTTGAGCCCGGCCTCCATGGCGGACACGTTCGTCGTATCGATGCAGAGCGGTTTTTCCACCACTTCCTGCACGACCTTCACCGCCCAGTCCATGAGCTTGGGGCCGTTCTCCTCGGCAGGGCCGATGGAAACGTCGATAAAGTGCGCGCCTGCCCTGGCCTGCGCCACGGCGAGTTCCTGAATCGGCAAGGGGTCGAACTTGCCAAGAGCCTCACGCACCTTCTTTGCTATAACACTGATTTTCTCTCCGATAATTAACATGCTTCGATACTTCTCCTTTCAAAAATGGATCAAAACCGTTCAGAGCAAATGATGCTTTAGGTGTTACTCTTTGACCAGGTCCAGCAGTTCCTTTGCCGTGTCCCGGGTAATGCTTCCTCTGTCTCGGGCAACCGAGACCGTCTGCCTCGCCAGTGCCTTATAAAGGTTCACCAGCTCGGGCGTCCGTTTCCGCATCGCCTCAAGATGGTCTTGCACGGTCTGGGTGTCGCCCCGCATGATCGGTCCGGTCAGCGCGTCCGGGATCCCGAGGGTCTCGATATTATGCAGCGTCCCCTTGATGAGCGGAAGCACGGCTTTGAGCGCCTCCTGCTTGTCCGCGCCCAGCGCCTCGTAGAACTTCAATCCGTAATCAACGAGCGCGACGAAGTAATTCGAGACCGCTACAGCGCCTGCATGGTAGAGTGCGGCTGAATCCTTATCCGAACTCCACTTCGGCATCACCAGCTCGATGCCACCCAGTGCTCTGACGATGTCCCTGACCGCTGCCTGAGCAGCCTCATCCGTTTCGATCCGAAAATATGAACCGGGAAGCGTCTTGACTCCCTGCTCTTTACTTGCGAGCGATTGGAGCGGGTGGAGCACTGCCCGGTCCGTCCCGATGTTTTTCGCTGCATCGAGAAGTCCGAGCGAGTGAGCGCCTGACATATGGATCACGAGCCCGCCCGGCTTCAGCGCTCCGGCCGCAACGATCTTTTCGCAAATTTCCCTGATGACCCGGTCCGGGGTCGTGATAAAAACGACTTCAGCTCCGGCAGCTGCCAGCACGACATCCGTGGTCGGCGTCCCTGCGCCGATAAAGGTGGCTGCTTTCTCCGCAGAGGCTGTTGTGCGCGCTGCAACCGCGGTCACGACATACCCTGCCCGGCTGAGCAAATAGCCCACTGAACTGCCGACACGACCTGCGCCGATGATGGCGACGGTTTTTGTGGTCATAGTTAGGGGACCAGCTTGTCCAGTATGGAATAAAAACTTGTCAAGGCCTTTGCATCGGCCGGAAGCTGCACCAGCGGCTTGCCGTTCAGATCGTATTCAAAAATCAGTTCGTCCGAAGGCACGAAACCCGCGAACTCCACGCCCTGCTGTGCGATAACCTGTTGAAGCGCCTTGTCCCCGCTCGTACCGTCCTGCACCCGGTTTACGATCAGGACCACCCGCTTGACGTTCAGGTTCAGTTCTTTGACCAGTTCGCCGATGCGGCCGGCGGTCATGATCCCGCGCACCGAGGAATCGCTGATAATGAGCAGC
>JANPMZ010000166.1:0-3063 GCA_031427195.1 Nitrospirota bacterium | reverse complement strand
AGCAGGATAATCAATGCACGGATAGTTATCAGCGCGCCATTTATCAACGCGAACGGCTATGTGCTGGTGAAGATGAATCATATTTTACAACTCCGTATATTTCTTAGCCGAACCCTTCGCCTTTTCCACCGGGTACTTAGCCGCGTTGTGAGCGATCTTGTCTTCAACTTCCTTCAAAAGATCGATTTTATACTCCGCGCTGAGATACGTGAGGAAGATGAAAATATCGGCCAGTTCTTCTTTTACGTTCTTGAGTTCTTCTTCGGTGAGATTGCGGGACTGCTCGGTGGTCTTCCAGAGGAAGTTTTCCAGCAGCTCCCCTGCTTCAATGGAGAGGGCTTCGGCGAGGTTCTTGGGATCGTGGAATTGCGCCCAGTCACGCTCGTTTCGGAATGAGATGATCTTTTTCTGAATTGCTGCTAAATCAACCATGCCCCTCCCCGACTGCGGCTATTCTCTTAATATTTCAGAACTTTACTACAGGCAGTCGAAAATGTCCAGCCCCGAATCAGCGCAATTGATATCGCATTCCATGGGGCTTGCAAAGCGTGTCAGACTTAATACTTGAGTTATTTCTCCATCACCGCCGCAACAAGCTCTTCAGGCTTTTTCCCCTGCGTCATATGCCCTGCGTTGTCGATCATGACAAGCCTGGCTTCGGATATCCACTTTTGAAGAAACAGGATAAGGCAAGGCATTGCTGTATCCGCCCTTATCATAGCCGTCATCCGCTTCTTCCGTGTCAAAGGTTTATACTTTCGACCTGTGTGCCGCCATGAACAACGCCCGCATCCTCAGATAGCGCCACAGGAACAGGAGCGCAAAAGATAGTGGCCAGAGCAGCAGAAAGGGCCAGTGGACCGTAGCGCCATGCTGGGCCGATATGATGAGCACGACAGCGCTCGTCGCATAGTAGAGCACGACGCCGGGCATGAAGACCCACATATTCCTCCACCACGCTGTCAGAAAAAGAATGACCAGGGGGACGCCGAACAAGGGCGGGTCCATGCTCCCCTGCAGCACATAGATCATGGAGATGCACAGAAGCGGCCAGACGACCGCCAGTATCGTGCTGCGCCAGTCCCGGTGTCGCCGATGGTCCCCCACGACCATGACGATCTGGAAGATCGGAAACCAGGGACCTGAAAAAAATACTTTTGCGCCGATCAACCACCAATAGGTCCCGACCATAACATCCTCCATCCAGCTCAGTCTTGATGAACTCGTAAACAGTCCTTACAGCCGTCTTTGCGGGCATAGCGAAGCAATCTCGTAGTTCGTTTCTGCCTGATAAATCGAGATTACCGCGTCGCTCCGCTCCTCGCAATGACAGCAGTGGGGGCTTTTTACGAGACCATTAAGTATTATACAACTCCTGGGGCGATGCCGCGCTGCTTTTTTCAGGGTTGTGCTGCATGACAGAGGGAGAGGAATGCTCTTCGCAAAGCAGGGACAACCGCCTTAGGACGTTTTCCTGAGGATCGCCGACCTGCTGATACTTACCAGGGGCGCCTCTCCAACCGTAAACCCGGAGTCCCGGGCGTGAGCGATGGTCCTTTGAAATTCCCGGCCTGTTACATGGATGCGCGGCTCGACCAGGAGCATGCTCCCCGACGGTTTCAGCACCGAAAAAACCTGGCCAAGGAACCTCCGAACATCAGCCACCTCGTGCGCCATCCAGAAGGCAAGGGCGAAATCCACCGGACCGGTCACGTGAATATCATCCTGGGTCGCCCGCTGGAGCCGGATGCGTTCGGCAAGTCCTGCCCGCGCGGCGCGTTTGTGCAGCGCCTTAAGCATTTCCTGCTGAAGATCGACGCAGATGACTTTGCCCTGCGCGCCCACGAGCCTTGCCATGGCCAGGGAAAAGAACCCCATGCCGCTGCCGAGGTCAAGCGCGGTAATTCCTTCGCGGACATAGGGCGCCAGTATCTTCTCCGGTTCATGCACAAGACGTCGGATTGGATTGGCAAGCGCATAGCCCAGCCACCAGGGGCAAGTATGATGAGGCATCTATTTCTCCTTTAGAGTGGTTTTTTAGCTGTCTCCTGTCTCCCGTCTCCTGTCTTTTGTCTTCTACTCCACCACCCAGACAACGCAGTTCTTTGCTTCGTGAATAAGCCGGTAGGTCGTGACGTCGCCCCGACCGGCATAGAATGATTATACCATTTTCGGGAACTATGAGAAGTGAGGAAGCGCGGGGGAAGGTTCAAACAAAGGAGGGGAAACGATATTTCGCCGGGAACGGATGGGACGGGCCACGAAGGTGATCCTGAAGGGCGCGCCCATGGCCGAAGGCGCTCCATCATGCGTTTGCTGTCCCCGGCCCGGAACCTCGGTAGCAGGATTTTTCAGGACGGCAAACATTCATGAGAAGCGCGCTTGCTTCTTATCCTCTATCATTATATAATCCATGGTAATTATCCACTCTGGCATACCAGGCAAATAGTTCAGTACCCCTCAGGGGATAATTACGAAGGAGTAATACGAGAGAACATGGCGTTTACCGGAGAGCTAGAACATCTGCATATAGTAGACATTATCCAGTTGGTCCACACAACGCGGAAGTCGGGCATTTTTTCCGTTAAGGGGGACAAGGGGGAGAGTAAGATCGTCTTCAGCAGCGGATCTATTGTCGGTGCAAACCATAGCAACGACAGCATCCGCATCGGGACCGTTCTGGTAAAGATGGACGCCATAACCATTGATGCTCTCAAGCAGGCCTTGGCCGTCATGCAGACGGATAAAAAAAACACTCCGCTTATTGCTACGTTGATGCAAATGGGCAAGCTGAAGCAGGAAGACGCGCTGCGGGGACTCAAAAAGCTGGTCGAGGTGACAATCGTTGAGCTGCTGAGCTGGACGAAGGGTACCTTTACTTTCGATACGGATACGGTCATCTTCTCTCCGGAAGGCGGGGCTTCTTTCGGCGACATGGAACAGGATGTGGGCCTTGATGCCCAGATGATCTTGATGAATGCGCTTCGTATATTTGACGAGCGGGAACGTGACCGCGCGAACGGAAAAGAGGTGCCGTGCTTTGAAGAACTTTATGCCGATGTC
>JANPMZ010000165.1:0-2312 GCA_031427195.1 Nitrospirota bacterium | reverse complement strand
GGGGAACCCGGGGATCAGGAACATCAGGAAGGCAAGGAACAGGCCTTTGTGCTTCATGACGTAGTCGTAGCGCTTGATCGTTTCCGGATTGACGAAGGTTTCGACCAGGGGGCGTCCGGCGAACCGCGCAAGAACGAAGGCAAGCCACGACCCGAGCGTAAGGCCGAGAGTGGAGAACAGCACGCCCCGGAACGGCCCGAAGAACAGGCCGCCCACGAATCCGGTCACCTCGCCAGGCACCGGCGCCGCAACTACCTGCAGCGCCTGGAGTCCGATAAAGATGAAGGCCGCATCGGCCGGGTGCTCTTTGATCACCGCCAGAAGACGCTGCTTGTCCGTAAGATACTGCACCATTCCGAGCGGAAACAACAGGTACAGCATGAAGGCGATGACCACGCCAAAGACAACAAGCCCAACGATCGTTCTTTTATTGAGGTTCATCATGCAAAAAATATCCTTACGCTCTATTTTTTGAAGAGCTCGTCCAGCTCTTTTTTGCAAGCATGACAGGTCTTCATGGCCACACTATAGCGCATCAGGTTTCGTTAGACAATGAGTAAAATTTTTTGGTTTAAAACCAAAAGCAATTATGACGGGCTCGTAAGAAGTCGGATTTAACCGCGGAGAAGCTGAGACGCCGAGAAAATCTTTATAATTTTCAAAGTGCCTTTCTCCGCGCCTCCGCGTCTCGGCGGTGGATAATGACTTTTTACGAATGCGTCAATTATAGATTTATGATTTTCTCGGCGTCCTTTGCGCCTTTGCGAGAAATATTCTTGCGCTATTCAGTAGAACTTGATTCGTAACTGCCTAAAAGCCTGGCTTTATCTGCGAAAAACTGCGTTAATCGGCGGCCAACTCCCGGTGTTCGTCTGAAATTCTTTGCCCAATTCCATCAAGCATAGTATAATCCCCGCATGTCTCGAAAACTTTTCGAAAAAACCGATGCCCTGCTCGCTGCTGAGCGCGGGACCATCTATAAAGCCCGCGATGCCGGAGTGGCGATCGCGCTTGCCTATCCGAACACCTACCACGTGGGCATGTCGAATCTCGGCATGCACCAGATCTACGCCATCCTGAACCGCTGCGCTGACACGGCATGCGAACGCGTGTTCCTGCCTGATGAGGGAGATATCGAAGAGTACGACAAGAGCAACACCCGGCTTTACAGTTTGGAGAGCAAACGGCCGATCAGGGAGTTCGATGTCCTTGCTTTTTCCGTCTCCTTTGAACAGGACTATCTCAATATCCTGGAAATGCTGCGGCTCTCCGGCATCGCTATCGATAAAAATGAACGAACAGCGGATGATCCGCTCGTGATCCTGGGCGGCATCTGCTCCTTTTTCAATCCGGAACCGCTCGCGGATTTCTTTGACGTCGTGATCGTGGGCGAGGGAGAAGAGGTCGCGGGCGAGTTTGTTCAGAGCTATAGAGAGAACAGGGGGCAGGGCCGCCTTGAACTGCTCAGGTCCTTGAGCCGGATTCCCGGGGTCTCTGTCCCCGAGTTCTACGACGTGGTCTATCACGAAGACAACACCATCAAAGAACGAAAGTTGCTTGATCCGGCCGCACCGGAGAGAATCGTAAAACGCATTGCGCGGGATTTTAACCGGTCACCGGCGGCAACGGTCATCCTTACGCCGAACACCGAGTTCAGCGACAGGCGCCTTGCGGAGATCACGCGCGGCTGCGGCAGGCACTGCCGGTTCTGCCTGGCCGGGTATATCTATCTCCCGCCGCGGAACCTCGGCATCGCCGAAGCGATGCAGCAGGCGGCAAAGGCTGACGAGCAATGCGGAAAGATCGGGCTCGTCGGGGCCGCGCTGTCGGATTATCCCGACATCGGCGAGCTGTGCTCCGCCATCGAGGGCGGCCTGTCGGTTTCGTCGCTTCGTGCGGACTCGGTGAGCAAGGCGCTTCTTGAACGCCTTGCAACGAGCGGGCACAAGACCATTGCGATCGCGCCCGAAGCAGGGTCGGAGCGGCTCAGGAAGGTGATCAACAAGGGCGTGACCGAGGACGATATCCTGCGCGCGGCAGACATGGTCTTCGGCAGCGGCATACCCAATCTCAAGCTCTACTTCATTCTGGGCCTGCCCACGGAAACGCGGGAGGACGTGGACGCCATCATCGCGCTGGCGCTGAAGGTGCGCGACGTACAGCTCAAATATGCGCGCCTCGCAGGCAGGATCGGCAGAATCACGCTCTCGGTGAACTCCTTTGTGCCGAAGCCCTGCACCCCCTTCCAGTGGGACCCCATGGAGTCAGTCGAAAGCCTGAACAAAAAGCAGCGGCTGCTCGAAAAGGCAGTG
>JANPMZ010000164.1:0-12588 GCA_031427195.1 Nitrospirota bacterium | reverse complement strand
CAGCACGGTTGACTGCCTGATAGCCCAGACGGCGATCGAGAACAATTTGATTTTGCTGCACCATGACGCGGACTTCGTCAAAATGCGAAAGGTTGTCGATCTCAAGTTTTTCCTTGATTAAGGTATGTCGCTCAATGAAGGCCTGGGATTCAAGATTTACACTGACTCGAAGCAGAGCAAGATTAAAGAAGCGACCCTCAGCATCTCTTCACGCGCGGATCTCAAGCAGCCGGCCCCTTTTATCAAGGAGCTCGTGGCCAATGGTACGCGGATTGTTTAACAAGGGTGTCGGTACGCGGGATTAGATTCCTCGTGATGCCTATTCATTGCGAACAACAGCTAGAGCCGCTCGGAAGTGAAGTAATTCATTTTTAGCCGGCTTTTCTTTTTGGAGAACACTTGGAACGCCGGTGGAAATTCGGCGACGTCAAGGATAAAGAAACGGTAACTACTCAGGTCAAAACCGGTTAACCGCAGAGAAGTATCAATCGTGCAGTGGAAAGGGCGGAAGGGCTACCGTCAGGTTAAAGTCATGCCCTAAATGCATCAACGTCCCCAATGCACCACATGTAAGGCGGAAGCTGCCCCAGTGCTTCCGGTAAGACTTGCTTTTGTTCGTGCCCAGCCGGCACGTTGCCGTCCCGAAACGCTGAGTGCAATATAACGCCACGCTCATACCAGTAGGTGTTGAGCGGTTGAAACGACATATCCCCCTTGTAGCTATATAATGTAACATTAAGGCGGCTGCGCGATGCTTCCTGAAAAAAATTCTTGCACCACCACATGAATTGTTGTACTTTAATAGAATATCGGACGGGCATGCCCCTTGTGATCGCGAAGAATGTCCGGAGGGGTGAAGTAGTGAACGCCGGCGCCGGCAACCGGTCCTGCCGCACAACAGCCGAAGAGGTCAGCAGGTTCTCATAAGAATGCTCACCATTGACCCTTATATCTTTATCGGAAGCGTTTCCCTGATGCTTGGCCTTGCCGCGGGGTTCGTGATGCACCGGTCGGACTTCTGCATGGCCGGCATGTTCCGCGATCTCTTTCTCTTCAAGCGCACGGTAATGATCAAATCCTTTGTCCTCTTGGTCCTGTCCAGCATGCTGCTTTTTGAAGCCGCGCGACGGGCCGGGCTGCTGTCGGCTTACCCGTTCCCCCTCCTCTTTCCGCCGACGGCAGCGAACCTGATCGGAGGACTTCTCTTCGGCCTCGGCATGGTCTGCGCTGGAGGCTGCGTCGTCGGTACGCTGTACAAAATAGGCGCCGGCAGCGTTCTGAGCCTGACGGCCTTCGCAGGCCTTGTTTTCGGCAGCGGACTTTATGCCGAGTTCCATCCAACGTGGGCGGCTTTTGCGAAAAGCACGGTCCTTACCCCGGGCAAGGTCACCATCGCCCAGATGCTCAATGTCGATCCCCTGCTTCCGGTGCTGGTCGCCGCGGTCCCCGGTGCGTTGCTGCTGCTCTCGTGGCACCGGAAGGGCGAACTGGCGCGGCCTGCCTTTGCCGCCGGCTATCTGCAGCCCGCAAAAGCGGCCCTGGCGCTTTCCCTGATCGGCGCGCTTTCCTACGTTCTGGTCGGTATGCCTCTGGGCGTGACCACGTCTTTTACCAAGATCGCCGGTTTCATCGAGAGCACGTTGTTCCCGGCACATTTTGACGGGCTTGCCTTTTTCAAGGCCGTCCCGCTCAATTACATTCACCGCCTTACCGGCGCTGCTCTGACCGGCGGGGGAGGACCCCGGTTCGATACGCTGGCAGCGATCCAGTTCCCGCTCATCAGCGGCATCGTTGCCGGAAGCGCCATCTCGGCAGCTTTGCTCGGAGAGCTGAAGTTCTATTACAAAGTGCCGGCCCGTCAATACGTGCTTGCTGCTACAGGCGGGACCATCATGGGCCTGGCGTCGCGCATGGCGCCGTCCTGCAATGTCTGGCACCTGATGGGGGGGCTGCCGCTCCTGGCCGCGTCGAGCATGCTCTTTTTGCTCGGCATGCTTGCAGGCGCATGGATTGGCGGAATGCTCCTGATAAAGGTCCTTGCCGCAGGTCCCGGCAAAAGTTAAAACCTACCACAGAGAAGAGGCACGGAGAACAGCAATCTGAAAACGTCAGTTTTTCCCGGTGTCTCAGAGCCTCTGTGGTAAGAATATATTTTTTAAGATTCAGCACAGTCAATCACGTAAGGAGCTCGTGTGGAAACCATTGAATTTGACATCCGGGGACAGTTCTGCCCTTCATCCCTCCTGGTCGCGCTGAAGGAAGTGAACAGCCGGGCCGACAGCCTGCGACAGGGGAGCGTGCGGCTTTGCTTCCTCACCGACAACAGGGATGCCACGATCACCATTCCTGAATCAGCGTCCAATATGGGCTATGGCGTGTCCGTGGAAAAGAGAGAAGGATACTATTGCATCGTGATCTCAGGTAAGAAGGACTAATAGCGTGGCGGGCGATAAGCAGAAAAAGAAATCATCGGGGCCGCAGGAAGGGCCCCGGAGCCGTGAGGAGCTCCAGCAGGAGGTGCGGGAGCTGCGCGAAAAATACGCGAACGCCACGCAGTATATCCGCCGGAAGGTCAACCAGCTGTTGACCGTCATGGGCACGGCGCAGCTCAGGCCCGAGGAGCTGGACGATGCGATTCTGATCGAGCTCGACCCCATCGGCATTGTGAGCGACTCATTTTTGCAGATCCTGCGGAACGTCAAGGAAACGAATGAACAGCTCAGAACGGCACACGACGAGCTCACGGCTATCTTCGATTCCGCGGGCATGGGCATCCTGGTCGTGGACCGGGAAATGCGCGTCCTTGCCTGGAATAAAAAGAGCGAAGACCAGTTCCGGTTCGACCGGAGCGTTGCGCAGGGGCGGTTTTGCCACGAACTGCTCTGCCTCGTTGACCACCGCGAGGACTGCCCGGCCAGGAAAGCCGTCGAAACGGGCAGGACCTGCCAGCAGGACATGGACCTGGCGGGCCGCCATTATAATATGGTGGCCACCCCCATCAAGGACACAGCGGGCGCCGTGTCACGGATCGTTTTGGTGTATATGGACATGACCGAGCGCATGCAGGCACAAGAGGAGCTGCAGCGGAGCAAGGAACGCTACCGCGATCTGTTTGAGAATTCCACGGACCTCATCCAGGTCCTGGGCGCCGACAGCTCCATTCGCTATGTCAATAAGGCCTGGCTGGACGCACTGGGCTACCAGGCAGAGGAGCTGCCCCGCCTCTCCATCTTCGATCTGATCCACCCGGATTGCCTGGACTGCGGTCCCGAGTTCAAGAGTGTGGTATGCGGAGATCGGGACGGCCGGTTCGAGACCACGTTCATCACGAAGCAGGGCGGAAAGATTGTGGTCGAGGGCAATGTGAGCGCCATCACCGAGAACGACAAGTTCATGGGCACGCGCGGCATCTTCCGCGACATCACTGAGCGCAAGCGCATCGAGACCATGGTTGCTGCCGAGCGGGAGCAGCTGGCCGTGACCCTCCGGAGCATCGGCGACGGCGTTATCACCACCGACATCAACGGGAACGTGGTGCTGATCAACAAGGTCGCCGAAGGGCTTACCGGATGGAAACAGACCGAGGCCCGGGGCAGGCCGATCAGGGACGTTTTCCCCCTGGTGGACGAGAAGACCAACGAGCCTCGCGTAAGCCCCGTTGAGCAGGTGCTCAGGACCGGCAGGGCATGCGAACTCGAAGGGCACGCCTTCCTTATTGCGCGAGACGGTTCTCGATTTCTCATCACGGACAGCGTCGCTCCTATTATGGACAGGGACAGCGTGATCTCCGGCACGGTGCTGGTTTTTCGCGACATCACCGAGCGGAGAAAGCTGGAGGACCGGATCAACAAGTCCGAAAAGATCGAATCGCTGGGCGTGCTGGCCGGAGGCATTGCGCACGATTTCAACAACCTGCTGAACGCCATCATCGGCAATATCGATATCGGCAAAAAGTTCTCCGTGCCGGACAGCGAGGTGTACAAAAGCCTGGTGCGCACGGAAAAAGCCTCGACCAGGGCGAAAGAACTGACGCAGCAGCTCCTCACCTTTTCCAAAGGGGGGGCGCCGGTAAAAAAACTGGCTGCGATCGGGGACCTTATTCGCGATACCGCCGACTTCGGCACGCGGGGTTCCGGTGTCCGGTGCGAATTCTCCCTGCCCGAAGAGCTGTGGGACGCGGAGATCGACGAGGGCCAGATCAGCCAGGTCATCAGCAACCTGGTCATCAATGCGGTGCAGGCAATGCCCCGGGGAGGGACCATGCATATCACCGGTCGCAACACCACGGTAAAGCCGGGCGAGTTTCAGGACCTGAAGCCGGGCAACTATGTGAACATCATCGTACAGGACACGGGGCGGGGGATCCCGCAGGAGCAGATCGGACGGATCTTCGAACCCTACTTCTCGACAAAAGAAGGCGGCAGCGGCCTCGGGCTTGCAACGACGTACTCGATCATCAAAAAACATGAAGGGGCGATCGACGTGGAGTCCATCGTGGAGACCGGCGCCACCTTCACGATCTTCCTGCCGGCCTCTCCCGAACATGCCGGGCCTGTTGTCCCGCCGTCCGTTGCCGACCCGGATGAAAAGAGAACGGGCCGGATACTGCTCATGGATGACGATGAGCTCGTCAGGGAAACAGCGGGCGTAATACTGGACCTTCTCGGCTATTCAGTGGATTTTGCCGCGGACGGGAAAGCCGCGCTTGAGATGTACCAGAAGGCCAGATCCTCGAAAACCCCCTATGACGTCGTTATCATGGATCTTACCATTCCCGGCGGACGGGGAGGCAAAGATGCCATCAGGGACCTGCTGGAGCTCGACCCGGCTGCAAAGGCCATTGTTTCCAGCGGGTATTCGAATGATGCGGTCATGGCCAACTACGGCTGGTATGGTTTTAAGGGCATCATCATCAAGCCTTATACCATGGATGAGTTGAGCGACGAGCTGCGGCGGGTTATGGGGCAGAAGGGATCGTCCGGGGTCTGAAAAATAAAAAAGACAAGAGTATCACCATAACCCTCCGGAAACACTCTCTCAAAATAAGAAGAAAGCGAAAAGGCAACACCAGGTCAAAGCCCGTGCCCGCAAAGAAAAGAACGCGCAAGCCCCGGAACACCGTGGACATTGACATTGCGGCCCTCCGCTCCATCGAGCATGACTGCGACTGCTGCGCATCGGGCGAATCCTGCTGCTGTTCGGCCTACGAGGTCTGCGTTACTGCGGCCGAAATGCGCCGGATCATACGGATCATGCCCGCCGCGGCGAAGCTCTGCTCCCATCTGGGAATGTCCGACGGATACGACAATGTGTTCGAGTACGTGGAGCCCGGCCTCTATGCTATCGACACGACCGAGGACGGGCTCTGTTTGTTCGCGTATGCGGTCCGGCGAAAGACCCAGTGCGCCCTGCATGCCGTCGGAGTGGCAAGCGGGATCCCCCTTGCACAGGTGAAGCCGAAATCCTGCCTGCTGTGGCCCCTGACCTTTTCCGAGGGAGCCGAGGCCTTGTCGCTCACGGACGACGCGCTTCTTTTCCATTGCAACAGGCCGAAGAAAAAAGGACCACGCTCTATCAGCCCAAGTTTTACCGAAGCCATCGAACATGTTTATGGCGAAGGTTGCGGCAGGCTGGTGGAGCAGGCGGCAGAAAAAGGGGCCAGACGCCTCAAGCTCGCTCGTCGCCGCTGACATCTGAAGGACCTGTAAAGATTCAACCGGACAAGTAATTATGACCATCATGCAGGAACAGCCATCCAACATCGTTCTTATCGGAATGCCCGGCGCAGGCAAAAGCACCGTGGGCATTCTTCTGTCCAGGCTGACCTGCCGCGGATTCGTTGATACTGACGTGCTTATTCAGACATCGCAGGGCCGGTCTCTTCAGGACATCATTGACACCTCGGGCCACCTGGTCTTGCGCGCCATTGAAGAAGAGGCCATTCTCGGGCTTGCTATCAGCCACAGCGTCATCGCCACCGGCGGCAGCGCCGTGTACAGTCCTGCTGCCATGGCCAATTTGAAAAAGGACGGCATTGCCGTCTTTCTCAACGTGACCCTGCGCACCCTGGGTTCGCGGGTCCGCGATTTCTCGACCCGCGGTCTTGCCAAACGGCAGGACCAAAGCCTTGATGACCTGTTCAGGGAACGGTTCTCGCTATATATGAAGTATGCCGATGTCGTTGTGGACTGTAATGACCTTACGCACGAAGAGGCCTGTGCAGCGATCATGAAGGAGTTGCAGGCGGGAAACCGCACGCTGGGCTCCGCAGGATAATGGGCGCGCCCGACGTAAAACAGGTTCTGGTGATGAGCACGGACTGTTTTCCCCTGCGCCGGGGAGGCCTACGGTTTCATGGATATTCTGCCCGCAAGCTGTACGGTCTCGGTCAGTGCCCGTTCCCCGCTATTCAGCCAGGGTACCGCAGCCTCTTTCTCGTCAGCAAGCTGCCATGCCCGTTTATACAGATTTTTCGGCTGCCTGATGACGACCCGGAACTGTCCTTGTTCCAGGGAAACAGGCATGAACACACCGGCCTCCCGTGCAAGAAGGTCCGCCTGCCTGAGCGCCCACTCGCTTCCGGTGGTGAATCCGGCGTCTTTACCAACCGGAAATCCGGCTGCAAAACCCACCCCCAGTAAAGCCAACGACAAGGCTGCCTGTGTTATAATATTCATGGTCTCCTCCTTTTGGCCAAAGAAGATGATCCGAAAAAACCTCCTGCTGTCAGGACCACGGATCTCCTGAGAGCTCTTCCTGCGTTACAGGGCTGTCCATAAAGATATGAACACGGGCCCTCTAGAGAAAATATAGCACACGCGGATGCATTTTTTCACTGTAGTGGGAAATAAAAGCACCGCTCCATAACCCTATGACCAGACTGAAAACGCCCTTGGAGGTCTATAAACTGCTGCGGAAGTCCAATTGCGGACAATGCGGGATCGCGACCTGCATGGCCTTTGCCGCGGCGATCATCAAGCAGGAGAAACAGCTTGCCGACTGCCCGCATCTGGATGCGGATATTCTCAGCCGGTATGAAGGGAACATTGAGCAGCAGGTGAACATCGAGAAGATCCAGGAAAAAACGTTCAGGGATCTGCAGGAGCAGATCAAGGCGATCGATATTGTCTCGCGCGCTGAACGCCTGGGAGCGCGGAGCACAAGCAGCTCTCTCGTGGTCACCTGCCTGGGCAGGGACTTCGAGGTCGATGCGCAGGGCCGGGTCCTGTCGGCCTGCCATAGCCATGCATGGTTCTCTATACCTCTGCTTACCTACGTTCTGTATAGCAAAGGGGCGCCCGTTGCCGGAAGATGGGTGCCGTTTCGGGAGTTGAAAAAAGGAAGCAGGTGGGGTCCGCTATTCGAGCGGCGCTGCGAGGCCCCGCTGAAGCGGATCGCCGATGCCCACGCCGAGCTCTTCCAGGACCTCATCAGCATGTTCAGCGGCGCCTCCTCCCCGGAGCTGTTTTCCTCGGATATTTCGGTGGTCCTCTACCCGCTTCCCAAGGTGCCGATCCTGATCTGCTACTGGAAGCCCGAGGAGGGCATGGAATCGAAACTGCATGTTTTCTTCGATGCTACGGCGGAGCAGAACCTGACCATGGATTCGCTTTTCACGCTCGGAACCGGGATTGTTCGCATGCTTGAAAAGATCATGCATAAGCATACGAACGGCACAAGCGAACTGTCCTAGGCCGGACAGGCCGCGCGCTCTGCTATCACCTACGCTCTATAACCGGTTCCCGCAATATACTCTTCCAGCTCCTCGATCGTCGATTCCTGCTCAGAGATAATGGCATTGACCGCATCTCCGATGCTGATCACGCCCATGATGCTGTCGTTGTTCATGACCGGCAAATGGCGCACCCGGTTCCGGGTCATCAACACCATGCAATCCTGCAGGGACACGTCGGGCTTTACCGTAATAGGCGGTCCGCTCATGATGTCCCGCACGGTGGTGGTCTTTGAGGACCTCCCTTTCAGGATTACCTTCCGTGCATAATCACGCTCAGAGAACACGCCCAGAAGAACTCCGCCCTCAACCACCAGGAGCGCGCCCACATTCTTCTCCTCCATAAGCTCCAGAGCATGATAGGCGGTGGCCTCGGGTCCAACGCCGTGGAAACCGTATCCTTTAATTTTCAATACCTGACTAACCGTCATTGTCGTACTCATATGCAGTACCTCCTTTGGTCTTTCTGAGTGGAATGAAAAATCCGGGCATACCAAAGTCTTCATCCTTTGGCAGCCCGGCCATCTTTCAGGGTCAAAGATCCGAAGCTTTCCGCGCCCTCCTTGCGAAGGGGTAGGCTTTATCAGGACCGTATGCTCATACTTGTTTTATCTATAGCACGCAGGTACAAACCTGTCAAATTCTAATTCCGCACAATAGTTCATCTCAAATTACTTTTGTGTCACTATTGGTAACGGCTGCCTTAAGGAGGTCGTTGAATTCGGATCAGAGGGTATTTCAACAGCCCCGTTGCTTATTCAGCGAAATCATAATTATTTACATCGCGACCGTATCCCAGTATAATGAACGCATAAAAAACAGGAGAGGAGCACCACGTTGGCAAAACCGAATTTCGATTTTCAAAAGCGTCAGAAGGAACTGGCAAAGAAGAAGAAGAACGAGGAAAAAAAACAGCGCAAGCTGGAGAAGAACAAACCGGAGAGTGTGGAAAATACCGCGCCGCAGCCGGAAGTGCGTTAGCCGCTTTCCGGGTCGCCCGGGGCTGCCTCCGGTGAGATGCTGTTCAGATAGCGAAATAATGCCCGCGATGCCTTGGGCGAGGGGGCGTTCCTGCTCCGCTCGTCCCGGGCTTTCCGGACCAGATCTAGCAGTTGGCGGCGGTCCGCATGGGGTCTTTCCGTGAGGATCGTTTCCAGCACCTGGTCATTGCCGGCAACAAGTTCGTCCCGCCACGTTTCTATCTGCTTGAACGCCACCGTCCGCTTGTGATTGCCCTCCTCGATGGTGTCAAGGATCTCCCGTATAGCCGCAGTGTCATATTTCCGCATTAATGTGCCGATATACTGCATCTGGCGCAGGAGCGGTACATGCTTGGTGGTCTTCTTTGCCAGTTGAACTGCAGTGAACAGGCTCTCCGGCAGATCCATGCTCCGGAGCTGCTCGTTCGACAGCTTCACCAGCTGCTCGCCCAGCTCCTGCAACGACAGCGCCGCTTTTTTCATCTCAGTTCTGCTTAACGGCTCCATACTGTTTTCCATTCCCGGCCCCATGGACTTGCAGGCATATTTTGTCGTGCGCTGTCCAGTGCCCCGCGCACCCGGACGGTTTAGGTCTCGCCCTTCTGACCAACAAAGAAGTCCTGCTTGTCCTTGAACAGGACATTAAAGGTCGTGAACGAACCATAGATGCGCGTGATGTACTGCTGCAGCTCCACCTTCTCCGTGTCGGAAAGGACCTTGTGCGCATTGATCTGCGCTTCCATGACCCGCAGCCGGTCGCGGGCCATCACGATCTTGTGAAAAAAAGTCTCGATCGGTATACTTTTTGGGGCCACACCCGCATCGCCCGGCTTCAGGACCATCTCGCCGTTCTTCCAGCGGGGTCCCAGCTCTATCCTCGGCAGCTCCTCGCGACTCACCTCGAAGGCAGCAAGCTTCATCATCTCGTAGGCCGTGGTTTCCGCTTCGGAAAGCAGCTGAAGCTCGTCCTCGGTCACGAGCGATTGTTTCTCTCGCCGGGGGAAATAGACCGTGCAGTCGCCGCCGGACGCCTCCTGGACACGCCCGATCCCGTGTTCTTCGTGGCGCACCAGATCACCTTTTATAAAGTCGGTCATAATGGTCCTCCTGCTGCGTTGAATTAAAAATCCGGGAACATCCGCAGGGAAACGTCCTTGCCGTCCTCCGTCTTTGCCTGTGCCTGAAGAATGCCGCCTTCGATGTAGGCGAGCTTGAAATTGGTGAACCCGCGGGAAACGAAGTTCTGCGCGTCAGCGGGGCACCCGCCCTCGCACCCGGCAATGCCTTTTACCAGCTTCGGCAGCAGCCCGCGAAAATCAAGCCCTGACGCTGTCGCACCCTGAGCAGAAAGAAACGCTTCGATCCTGGCTACACTGGCTTCAAGATCCAGTCGAAAGGGGTCGGGGATCGGGATGGATAGGGATTTACCTGCAACCTTTACATCAAGCTCCATTCAGCAACCTCCAAAGGTAATCGTGATTAATTGATTCTACAGAAAAACGCAGCATTTTGCAACCAATGTCACGTGCGAAGGATATCATCAATTGCCGCGAACAGCTTGTTGATATCGGGCTCGTTGTTATAAAAATGGGGTGACACCCGGATGCCGCCTCCGCGGACGTTCACCATGATGTCTTTCTCACGCAGCGCATCGTTCATCGTCGCGGGATCGAATTTTCCGGAAAACGTGATGTTGCCGCCCCGCGCCTGCCTGTCCTTTGGTGTCAGGACATTAAAGCCTCTCGCCTCAGCCTCGTGAATGATCAGCTCACCCAGGCCAAGTACTTTTTCCTCTATCGTACTGATCCCGACCTCGAAGAGAAGCTCGATCGCCGCTCCCAGGCCGATGATGCCCATGAGGTTCTGGGAGCCCTCCTCGAACCGCAGGGCGTCGGTCTTGAGCTCGAGGTTTGCGTGCTCGAACGCGAACTCGTTTTTGACGCTTTTCCATCCGATAAGCGGTGGAGAAAGCTGTTCTGCAAGCGCTTTTTTACAATAGAAGATGCCGATGCCTTCAGGCCCGAGCAGCCACTTGTGCGCATCAGCAGAGAGAAAGTCGATGTTGCATTCCCTGACATCCATAGGCAGCACGCCAAGGCTCTGGATCGCATCAACACAGAGAAGGATCTTGTTTGCTTTGCAGAGTTTTCCGAGCTGCGTAAGGTCGATCCGAAAGCCGTTCACGAACTGGACCGATGATAGGGCAAGCAGCCGCGTTCTGGGATCGATGAGCCTCTTGATGTCGTTGATCAGGATCCTATTGTCATGGGCCGGGATCAGCCGAACCTCGACGCCTCGCGTTTTAAGGTTAAGCCAGGGATAGAGATTGGAAGGAAACTCTTTCTCATAGACAAGGACGTTGTCGCCCGGCTTCCAGTCAAGACCATTTGCAACAAGCGAAAGCCCGTGGGAAGTACTTTTGACGAAGGCGATCTCATCAGGCCCGGCATTGATCAGCCTTGCACAGGCCCGTCTGGTCTCGGCCACCTGTTGCGCCCATTTTGGATACTGGAAGGCGCCGCCTTCGGCAGCTTCCTTCAGGAACAGCTCGACCGCTGTCTTGACCCTGAGCGACAGGGGCGCAACGCCTGCGTGGTCAAGGTAGAGGTATTTTTCCGTGACGGGAAATTCCCGGCGATAGGATTCGAGGCGTTCGATGTGCATGGTTATTCGTTGTCCGTCATTCCCGATGGTGCTATCGGGAATCCAGGGTCTTCGATTTGTTCTTCTTTGGAGCGGCAACTGTTTTTCTCTTCCTGCGCTTCACCAGCACTTCTTTCTTTTCCCGCGACAGCTTCTTTACCGCCCATTCCCGTTTAAGCGCCGTGCTGTGATCATCGCAGGTCTCGCTGTACACTATCTTGACCGGCTTTCTGCTCCGCGTGTACCGTGACGCGCTGCCGTCATTATGCTGCGTCAGCCTGCGCTCCAGGTCCGTGGTAATGCCGGTATAGAAGGTATTGTCTTTGCATTTGAGGATATAGAGGAACCATTTTGGTTTATTCTTTTTTGCCGCGCGTTCACTGCCTGCCATGCGGGAAATAGTATCCAACTGGACCGGTAATAGCAAGGAATTTCGCAACTTGTCTGGACATTTGCAGCCGCTTGCAGTAATGTTTTTCATCATTTCCAGCACCGCATTCCGAAAAGAAAAGGCGAACGCAATGGCAATTAAGAAATCCGAACTCTATCGCTCCCTCTGGGCAAGCTGCGACGAGCTTCGTGGTGGTATGGATGCCAGCCAGTACAAGGATTACGTACTGGTTCTTTTGTTTATCAAATACATCAGCGACAAATATGCCGGCGTCCCCTTTGCGCCGAACGCCTTCCGAAGTAAGCCGCGTGATCTCGCGGATACTCGGCATCCGCGAGGCGAAAACCAGCGCCGCCACGACGATCAATGACCCCACCTGCGGTTCCGGTTCGCTGCTGCTGAAGGTGGGCGATGAAGCCCGCGCAAAGGTCACGCTCTACGGGCAGGAGAAGGACGGTCCCACCAGCGGTCTGGCCCGGATGAACATGATCCTGCACAACAACTCCACGGCACTGATCGCGCAGGGCAATACGCTGGCAAATCCCAAGTTCAAAGATGGCGATACGCTCAAGACCTTTGACTACGTTGTCGCCAATCCGCCCTTTTCCGACAAGCGCTGGAGCACCGGCATTGATCCGCTGCACGATCCTTACGAGCGCTTTCAATCCTTCGGCACACCGCCTGCAAAGCAGGGCGACTATGCCTATTTGCTGCATATCGTTCGCTCGCTCAAGAGCACGGGCAAGGGCGCCTGCATCCTGCCGCACGGCGTTCTGTTCCGGGGCAATGCCGAGGCCGACATCCGGCGCAATCTCGTCCGCAAGGGCTACATCAAGGGCATC
>JANPMZ010000163.1:0-1579 GCA_031427195.1 Nitrospirota bacterium | reverse complement strand
ACGGTAGAAGCCGCGGCCTGTCACGTCGAAACTGCTGTTCACCTCATCGTACGGTGATATGCCGGTAGGGATAATAAGGGACGGGCCGATCAGGATCGAGGGGGCCATATCCTTGAAATTCCGCACTTTCCATGCTGATACCTCGTCTTGAGCCTCGTACCAGAGATTCATGGTCATGTCACCCAATCCGGCAGTACGGGAGGAAAAACCGGAATAAACATTGCTGTTCCAAACGTACGGCGCGGCAAGGCTCGCCTGCCAACGCGGGGAAAAACGCTGTCCATAGCCCAGGTTCAGCCGGTATTGCCGCAGGTCCGACCCCTCGGGATCGGCGCGGTGAATGCCCCGCTGGTCCCAGTAACCGCTATATTTTTCAAAATCAAAAGAGACATCTGCCATGCTCGAATAGAATTTCGGCAGGATAAGGCCGGAACCTCCCCCTCCGCCGCAGCAGGAACCTGCCCATGCAGAGAGGGGAGAGAGAAGCGCGGCCCCCACGAGGAGGGCCGCCAGAGCTGATTTTAAGAGCCAGGTCATAATTACGGTTTTACCGTGAACGTTGCATAGGTATTCGTGCCAGACCCATTCGATACCAGGCCGTCAGTGGTCTTCACAGTTCCATTGACGATCATCCGCACATAGACTGTGTTTGTTACTGAGCTGGTCAGCGTTAATCCTGAAACGATCCAGTGTCCGTCACCCGCGGGATTAGTGCCAGTTCCCCAGGAGGACAATGATGTATCCGTGGTTCCTTCGACGAGAACCGAGATGACGGTCCACGGAACGTTTTGATGATTCGTCAACGTGGCCCCGTTGTAGATCATGGGATAGGGAGATTGCGACATATTTACATTAGACGCCAGGAAAAGATTGATCGACGCATTGGTCGCAGCGCCATCCTTGAACAGATAATAAGAACGGAAGGATGTTCCGGTGGTCGAAGTGATAAGGTCGTCGCTTTGTCCCTTCAGTGTAGCACGAACAGTGTCAGTTTCCATGGCCATGCCCACGGAGGGATAGAACATCGCCGTCTCTGACCCTATCTTGACCTGCAGTTCCCAATAACCGCCCATCATGCCCGTTCCGGAGGCCATGAGGTAATATATGGTGCAATCGTAGGTGCCGAGAGTGGTCGATTCTTTTACCACGTCCGCTGGTGTACCATGTTCATAGGAGGCCATGTGCATGGTCGGAGTCAATTGTATGGAGAGCCCCGTCGCCGCAGCGAAGGTGCTTCTATTCCGAACTCGAAGTTTGAAGGTAGTTTTTCCCGTTGTCGCGTCGGCTATCACGCCCATCGTGGTTCCCGGAATATACTCCACCAGATAGGTGCTGGCGGGGGCCGATGTTTGAACGTACTCCGTCTTTGTGTCTGTTCCGCATCCGGCCAGCATTACCACCACTAAGATCGCGACTACCGAATTCCATACGCTCCAGCTGTGTTTCATCATTTCCGCATCCTCCTTTAAAGTTTTTGTTGTTTGATAAAATGATTACTGTTTCAATAATGCGTCTATTTCTTTTTCGTAAATTAGCAGGGATTCAATACTAAAACCCTTGTGTACCCGATATATGATTC
>JANPMZ010000162.1:0-3348 GCA_031427195.1 Nitrospirota bacterium | reverse complement strand
TATGATGAGTAACGATTTCCCTCTCGGACCCCCGTTGCAGGTTGACTATGGTTGCTGTTCTCCTTATAATAACGCCACACATAACTCCACGCGGGTTCCTGCGACCTTCCGGACACCTCTGATCCGGGAGTGCACACCTGCTTTCCAGACGAGGCACTATTTATGCTTAACGATCTTTTTCTCGGCATTGACATCGGGTCGGTCAGTATCAAGACCGCGCTCATTGACGCTCATGCCGGCCTGCTTTCCGAGACCTACACCCGCATCAAGGGGGACCCGCTCAGCTCCCTTGAACAGGAGCTCGCTTCATTGTCATCGCGATTTTCCCTGACCGCGGTCAGAACGGCGGGCATCACCGGCAGCGGCGGCAAGCAGGCTGCAGAGCTCATCGGCGCCCGGTTCGTCAACGAGCTCCTTGCACAATCCGCTTTTGCCGGACGGTACCATCCTGAGACGCGCACCGTCATCGAGCTGGGGGGCGAAGATGCGAAGCTCATCACCCTGGTACGCGATCCCGCGTCCTCCGGGGGCAGGATCGAAGACTTCTCCATGAATGCGGCGTGCGCCGCGGGCACGGGTTCGTTCCTTGACCAGCAGGCCGCCCGGCTTCATCTCACCATCGAGGAGTTCGGCGCGATCGCCCTCAAATCAAAAAAACCGCCCCGCGTTGCGGGCCGGTGCAGCGTTTTTGCCAAGAGCGACATGATCCATCTCCAGCAGATTGCCACGCCGGATTACGATATTGTGGCCGGGCTCTGCTTTGCCATGGCCAGGAATTTCAAGGCCACCGTGGGCAAAGGCAAAAAGTTCCATACGCCGATCCTGTTTCTGGGCGGCGTGGCGGCGAACCCCGGCATGGGTCGGGCCTTCCGTGAAGTACTGCAGTTGTCGGAATCCGACCTGGTGGTGCCGGAGCACTTTGCCACCTCGGGCGCCATCGGCGCCGCGCTTATGGCCATGGACCTGTCCCATCATTCCGTTTCCTATCGTGGCGCGTCCGCGCTCTCGGACTTCCTCTCCTCGGGCGAAAAGATAGCTTCTTCCGGCGTGAGCCCCCTGGTCAGGCCCCGTGGTATCATGCCGAACCCGGACCAGGATGCAACGCCGGATGGGGACGGCCTGATTGAGGCCTATCTGGGAGTGGACGTGGGGTCTGTCTCGACAAATGTGGTCGTCATCGACAAGGACATGCGCGTGCTGTCCAAGCGCTATCTCCCCACGGCAGGCAGGCCCATCGAAGCGGTGAAACAGGGGCTCGCCGAGGTCGGGGCGGAGGTTGGTTCGCGGGTGAAGATTTTGGGCGCGGGCACGACGGGTTCGGGCAGGTATTTGACGGGCGATATGATCGGCGCCGACGTGGTCAGGAACGAGATCACCGCCCAGGCCACGGCCGCGGCAGCCATCGATCCCACCGTGGATACCATCTTCGAGATCGGAGGACAGGACTCGAAATATATCAGCCTGCGCGACGGCGCGGTGGTTGACTTCGAAATGAACAAAGCCTGCGCCGCGGGCACGGGCTCGTTCCTTGAAGAGCAGGCGGAGCGGCTTGGCATCCGCATCAAGCATGACTTCGAGAGCAGGGCTTTTGATGCGGAGTCGCCGTGCCGGTTCGGCGAACGCTGCACCGTGTTTATGGAGTCCGACCTGGTGCATTCCATGAACACCGGCTCGGGCGTGGAGGAGCTTACCGCCGGGCTTGCATACTCCATTGCCTATAACTATCTCAATAAAGTGGTGGCAGGCAAGCGCGTAGGGAACCGCATTTTCTTCCAGGGCGGCGTTGCCGCGAACAAAGCCGTCGTGTCCGCCTTTGAAACGATCACGAACAAGCCCATCACCGTGCCGCCTCATCACGAAGTAACCGGCGCGATCGGCGTGGCCGTCCTTGCCATGCGGGACCGTTCGGGGAAAAGCGCGTTCAAGGGTTTTGACCTGAGCAAACGCGCTTACACGGTCACGACCTTCGAGTGCGCGGAGTGCGCGAACCGGTGCGATATCCGCAGGGTGGTCTTTGGCGAAGAGAAGCCGCTTTTTTACGGCAGCCGGTGCGAGAAATATGATGTGAAGAAAAAAACAGCGTCCGCCAATGCCATGCCGGACCTGTTCGCGGAGCGGGACAAGCTGTTCCCCGCCGCAGCCACGGCGGCTCAAGCCGCTGAAAAAGCGCCAACCATCGGCATCCCGCGGATGCTGTACGTGAGTGATTTTCTGCCGTTCTTTCAAACCTTCTTTGCCGAGCTTGGTTTTCGCGTCATCTTGTCGGAACGCACGAACCGGGCGCTGATTAACCGGGCGCTCGAGGTTACTGTGGCCGAGACCTGTTTTCCGGCCAAGGTCGCGCTTGGCCACATCCAGGACCTCATAGACAAAAACGTGGACCTCCTGTTCATGCCGAGCTTCATCCGGTTCCCGGCGGCCGGGGACCAGGCCGACGCCACACAGGCCTGTCCCTATGCTCAGGCTTTGCCGTATATCGCCAGGTCGTCGATCCGCTTTGGAAACGTCAAGACGATCGAACCAGCGCTTTATTTGCAGGACGAGCGCAATTTCAGCAAGACCATGCAGGCGCTGGGCCTATCGCTCGGAAAGGGCAGGGCAGCGGTCACGAGGGCCCGGAAGCTCGGGCAACAGGCGCAGGAAAAATTCCTTCATGCTGTTCGGGAGCGCGGCAGCGCCGTACTCTCGGCGATCAAACCCGGAGAAAAGGCGCTCGTGCTCATCGGCCGGAACTATAATACCTGCGACTCCGTCGTGAACATGAACCTGCCGGCAAAGATACGGGACCTCGGCGTGCAGGCCATTCCCATGGACTTTCTGCCGCTCCACAGCGCTGACCTGAGCGGTTTCGGGAGCATGTACTGGTGGTCGGAGCAGAAGATCATGGCTGCGGCGAGGATCATCAGGGACCATCCCGGCCTGTACCCGGTGTACATTACGAACTTCGGGTGCGGCCCCGATTCCTTCATCACGCACTTCTTCACTGATGAAATGTCAGGCAAGCCCTTTCTTCAGCTTGAGCTCGACGAGCACAGCGCCGATGCCGGGGCGATCACGAGGATCGAAGCGTTCTTAGACAGCCTCAAAAACGCGGGGAATGAAAGGCCGCGCGAGTCCTTTACCATCAAAAACAGGCGTAACGGGTTGATCCGCGCGAAAAAGGTCTTTTTCCCGCCCATGACCGACCACTCGCATGCGCTCGCCGCCGCGTTCCGGGCCTGCGGCGTGGACACCGAGGTGCTGCCTGATTCGGACGACGAGACAGTGCGCATCGGCAGGGAACATACTTCGGGCCGCGAGTGCTACCCCCTTGCCCTTACCACCGGCGACATGATCAAGGCAACGCGC
>JANPMZ010000161.1:0-2081 GCA_031427195.1 Nitrospirota bacterium | reverse complement strand
GGAGGCCATATAAACTACCAGCTCTTCCCGGTAAATGTTTTCGTGGTCCTTCGCGGAGTGTTCGCCGAAAACCAGTGGATCGTCCCCTATGTCGGCGGCGGCTGGACCCGGATGTACTATAAAGAAGAATTTAGTGCGCAGCCCACTGTCCGCGGCTATACCGATGGAGCTCATGCACGGGCCGGTCTCCAGCTTCTGCTGGACGCACTTGACGAACGTGCGGCAACCAATATGTATAAGTATTACGGCGTTCACCATACGTATTTTTTTGTTGAAGCTCAGCGCACCAGAGCGATGATCAATGCCGTCACCGGCGAATCCATCAATCTCGGAGGCACGAGCTGGCTCGGCGGGTTGTTGTTCGAGTTTTAGACTGCCAATAGCAATCTGTGAGAAAGAAAGGCCGGGAGGAGCAGCTCCTTCCGGCCTTTCTTATTGTAGGTTATAAAGCACACGCGCTGATCCCCCCAGGCGGTACTCCGGAGTTTTCGAAGCATGGAAGTCGAATAGCAGACTCAGTCTGAATCCATACGACCCTTCCGCTCCGCCTATTTAACGATGCTTCTCTATGAATAAAGTTCGAGTCTGGTATATTTTGCGATAATATTGAAATGACCGTCTTTAGAATAAAGCGGGATGTGATTTATAATCGCAAGTGCTGCTATCGAGGTATCTGCAGAGGGTACTGGTGGTTTCACTGAGAGGCTGTACCGGGTACGAACCGCTAAAAGGAAAGATCGATAGGTTACCCAACCTGAAGTTACTTCTCTATAACCCCACCACCCACAACAATGTCCCCATCATAAAACACCGCGGCCTGTCCAGGGCAAACGCCCGGAACCGGCTTCTCGAACGTGACCTGCACCCTCTGGTCTGCCAATGGCGTGATCGTAGCCGGCGCAAAAGGCGAACGGTAGCGGATCTTGACTGTTGTCTCAAGAGGAGCGGACAGCGCATCCATAAAGGTCCAACGGAGGTCGCCTACGATCATTTCAGTGGTCAGTAGTTCCGATTGCGCACCGAGCACGACCCGGTTCGTTTCCTGTTCGATCCGCACTACATAGAGCCGTTCGCCAGCAGCAACGCCGAGCTTCCTGCGCTGTCCCACGGTGAAGAGGGCGATGCCGTCATGGTTGCCGACCACTGTTCCATCGGTCATGACCATCTCTCCCGGTTGAAGCAGTGTTGGCGCGTGTTCTTTTAAAAAAGCGCGATAGTCGTCATTCGGCACAAAGCAGATCTCCTGGCTCTCCGGACGTTCGGCAGCAGGGAGATCGAGCTTGCGCGCGAGATCGCGAACCTCGGTCTTGTGCATCGTGTCGAGCGGAAAAAGCACACTCCGCAGCTGCTCCTGCGTCAGGCGGTACAGGAAGTAGCTCTGGTCCTTGCCGGGATCAAGGCCTTTTTTAAGCAGAAAACGGGATGCTGTTGCATCCTGTTCAACGCGGGCATAGTGGCCCGTGGCGAGTGCATCAAAACCCTGTTCGCGGGCATAGGAAAGCAGCAGCTGGAACTTAATGAGGTCGTTGCACCTGATGCAGGGATTGGGCGTGCGGCCGATGCAATATTCAGCAATAAAATCCTGTACAACGTTCTTTTCGAACAACTCCTGCGCATCGATCATGCGGTGCGGGATGCCCAGATGCCTGCACACGGCCTGGGCGGAACCGATGTCGCAGCACAAGCCCGCGGTCAGCTTCATGGTGACGCCTTCGACGGCCAGGCCCTGCTGCAGGAGGAGGGCTGCTGTCACGGAGCTGTCGACGCCTCCGCTCATGGCTACGAGAACGCGCTTTTTCATTGGTTGCATAGTACCATAGCAGAACGAATCAAGGGAGGATTTTGATATCGGCTTAAGAGGAAAGTTACACCTTTTTCCATTTGAGCGCAAGCAGGGTGATCGAGCCCAGCATGAACAGAACACCGCCGATCAGCGCCCAGATCGCGCCGGGGTCCTTGTTGATCATGAGCAGGGCCGCCGGACCTCTTTCGAAGTTGAGGCTCTTGAGATAGACGCCGACGCTCTTATAAAAAAGCGGTTTATTCGGGCCGAGCGTGCCGCTCTTCACGACCTCATTGTT
>JANPMZ010000160.1:0-2183 GCA_031427195.1 Nitrospirota bacterium | reverse complement strand
AGGTAGTTTTCCTCATCGCAGAGGATGGATTTGTAGCGGTTTTGGAATAAATGGCCTGTGCGCTTGTGTCGGTGATTGAAATATTGGGCATACCAGGTGAGGAGCTTGCGCATAACGGCTGAGATGCCGTGCTTGCCGCTTTTAAAAGCAGGTGAACATGGTTGTCCATGAGAACCCAGGCATATATAGAGCATTTTCCTTCTGAAATATTTTCGCCCAAGCGTTCCAAAAAGCGCGCTTTGTCCTGGTGATCAACGAATATATCGGTTTTATCGATCCCGCGCACCATGATGTGATGCAGTGCGCCGGGGGCATCGAGTCGGGCTTGGCGTGGCATGGGATAATTTTTAACAACGAACATCGCTTGTCAAGAGTTATGCCCTAAATGCATCAACGTCCCCAAGACGGTTCAAGACGGTTCTGCTTCTCCGTCATCGGATCGGGAAAACAGACCTGCAGATAAGGGGAAAACTCTTCCTGTACTTTAGTCTTCAACCATGATATAGTTTCTCACAGTGGATTCATCGGCTCTCCTTTTGTTTGGTTCGTGCGCAAACAAATCTTACCAGAAGGAGAGCTTCTTTACATCAAAATTCCTCGTTTCCTACCAAGAAAATCGCTTACTTCATGACTTTTGCAAGAGGCTCTACTTTTAGCTGATTTTCAGGGGGGAGGCAAGCTTATTGTTAAGAACACATTGAAAAGCAAGAGTAATCAGAAGTTTCAATCTAAATATTTTGACATTACGGGGGTCCACTTAAGGAGGTTGATCATGGAGAAGAACGGAAACGGATATGACCGGAGGGCGTTTTTGAAGAAGATTGTTGCCGCGGGCATCGTCAGCGGTGCCGCCTCGTCCTTGCTCGTGCGCCAGGTCATGGCCATGGGGGAGGGCGGGCAGTTGCTTGAGGGGGTCCGGAAGGTGCAGGGGGAGGTGGCGGTGAATGGTTCGCCGGCGCAGGTCGGCTCCATCGTCTTTCCGGGCGACGTCATCACTACGGGCAGCGCAAGCCTCGGTGTTTTCGTGATCGGGAAGGACGCCTTCCTGGTACGCGAGAACTCACGGATCGAGCTCGCCGGTGAGAAGGCGGGACAGGGACAGGGCTCCACCAAGATCGTGAAGACCATCAAGATCGCGGCCGGCAAGGTCCTGTCGGTATTCGGCTCGGGCGGCAAGCGCATCGAGACCGTCACGGCCATCGCGGGGACGCGCGGCACGGGCATGTACCTCGAGTCCGACCCGGAGGTCACTTATCTGTGCCTGTGCTACGGCGGGATCGACCTGGACGCGAAGGCGTTTCCGGGCGAGCGCAAGGTGTTTGACACGAAACATCACGAGCAGCCATATTACATCCTCGGGGCAGGATCGAAGCGAGCCTTTCTGAAGGCGCCCATGTTGAACCACACTGACGAGGAACTGACGATGCTGGAGGCCCTAGTGGGCCGCAAGCCGACCTTCGGCAGCGGGGGCGGCGGGCCATCGGGCGCGTATTCCTAAGGACAGAGCGCACCTGCGAGCCGTCCCATTTTTGACAGGGGCGCTTTTTTTGTTGTATAATGCAACCGGGTATGCATTGGGGACGTTGATGCATTTAGGGCATAACTTTAACCTGACGATAGCCCTTCCGCCCTTTCCACTGCGCGATTGATACTGGTGGTATTGACGCCCAAATGACGCGCGATTTCCGCGCCCGGGCACCCGATTTCTTCCTTGCACCGAAGCGCAATTATCGCACGCGTCTGGCTCACCTTGTGTCGTCTGCTCCCTTGCATCAGTTCCTGCTCGTTCACACCGTGCTTCACGCACTCTTCCCGGATAATTTCGGCAATCCCTTTCCCTCGCCTGCGAAGTTTGGTCTTCCGAGATTGCCCTTCTCTTCTTGTCTCCAAACTGAGACAGCACAGTTTCGATGTCCATCCAAGGGTGATTTGACTTGCCTATGATTGTACCATGTCCGCTCCAGGGATAGCGGTCCAGTTCCTCGATCGTTTTGACGATCTGCGCTCGTACGGGGTTGAGGTGGATATACCGGATTAAGGCAAGAAGGTAGTTTTCCTCATCGCAGAGGATGGATTTGTAGCGGTTTTGGAATAAATGGCCTGTGCGCTTGTGTCGGTGATTGAAATATTGGGCATACCAGGTGAGGAGCTTGCGCATAACGGCTGAGATGCCGTGCTTGCCG
>JANPMZ010000159.1:0-2982 GCA_031427195.1 Nitrospirota bacterium | reverse complement strand
TTCGTCCTGTTCTTTCGCGGTATCCTGCACAGCGTCAGCGCCCGTTCCTTCCTGGTCGAACGTCAACGTTTCCATGGCCAGATCATCGGTTTCATTCAACTCGTACACAGGCTCATCGTCGTCCAGCGGCAACGCTTCGAGGCCGCGTTCCCAGAGCTCGCGGTGGATGAAGGGTTTCACCGTTACCGGCGCACGGGGGTCTGCGTAAAGCTCACGCAGGTCCTGTGCGGTCATGCGGCTGAAAAAACGGATGCAGCTTGACAATGGCGTCAGCGCATTCCGTGCAAGCGACAATCGGACGGCAGCCCTGCTGGACCAGTTCGGATGTTCCGCGATCATGCTGATGGTCTCCCGCAGGCTGTCCGCACGGCTGATGTATTTTAAAAGGTGGCTTTCCATGAGGTGCGGGTTCCCGAGGCACGTTCGAACGAGCTCGGCATCGCGGCTCAACAATAACGTGAACAGGACGTTCCCGGCAGCCCTCCGTGCAAGGGTCTTTTTTATGCCGAGCGGCATGGCGGGAATGCGCTCGATGATCATTGCCTCGATCTTCTTTCGATAAGGGAGGGGAAGGAAGTGATCACGGGTGATATCAGCGAGATCAAAGAGCCGGAGATGCCGTGCGAGCGAAAGGGAAACGAAAAGAGGTGTTTTCGGATTTTTTGAGATTGCCATTCTCAGGGGATAGCTCCCGGCCCAGCGCCGGTCCTTTGCCATCGCTTCGAGGACCTCACCCGATAGGTTCCTTCTGTTCGCAATGACCAATGCATGCTCTTCAGTCAGCAGTCTGTTCGTGAGCAGCGTTTTCAGGACCCTGGGCGAGGGATCGTGCAGGAAGGAATCGATGCCCTCTTCCCGGACGGTTGCTGCCTGTTCGATCCGTTGTTCCACGGTCTCGGTTGTTTGCATATACCTAGTATACGGTTTTTCAAACGTATTGACAAATTGTATCGCTTTCTGTATTTTGTTACCGTAACAAGATTAATTATGAAGTTTTTCTGTTCACCCGGAATTTCGCCAGAGTATGATTATCCGTGTTCTGCGAGGGTTGCAATGGAACGAACGCTGCTTCTGAACGCGACATTCGAACCGCTCAATGTTATTTCGTGGCGGAAAGCGATCACCCTGCTGACCCAGGGCAAGGTTGAGGTGATCGACTTCTATGACCGGGACATTCGGGGTGTGTCGATCACCTTCAGGCTCCCCTCTATTTTGCGCCTGCTCAAGTTTGTCAAGATCAAGCGCGCCTGCAAGGGAGTGCGGTTCTCTCGCGCCAATATTTATCAGCGCGATAAATACACCTGTCAGTACTGCAAGACCGGACACTCCGCTGATGACCTTACCTTCGACCATGTGGTCCCGCAGGTGCAGGGCGGCCAGGCCACGTGGGAAAACATCGTTACCGCCTGTTTGCGGTGCAATAACCGGAAGGGCGGCAGAACTCCCCGCGAGGCAGGGATGCGTTTGATCCGGCAGCCGGCCAAGCCGCGGTGGATGCAGGTGGCCACGCTCACCATTGGGATCAAGAACGCACCCTTGAGCTGGCGGGATTATCTCTACTGGAACATCGAACTGAATAATGACGGTTGGTAACTACTCGGGTTAACCGCAAAGAGCCCAAAGAAAAGGTTTGAATCCTGAATTTACACAATGTTCCCGGCGTTCGCCGAGGGAATGACGAACTATGCGGCATTACTATCGTATTCCTTCGTATGTCTCTCATCTCACCCGACTTTTGCGTTCCTTGCGTTCTCTGCAGTTCCCCGGTTTTGACCTGAGTAGTTATAAGTTATTTACCGACCGGGTGCTGATCCCCGGCCTGAATAATCATGGAATCAATGGGGGGAAGTGCTATAATGCCGCATGGTTCACAGGCCCGAAGACATTATCCTCAATTTTCCGGTTCCCGGCGCTCTCGTTACGATCGAAAAATTCGGCTCCGGACTGATCAACGATACCTACCTCTGCACGTTCAGGGACGGCAATGAGCTCCGCAAGTATGTGCTCCAGCGCATCAATGTCTCGGTTTTCAAACGCCCCGGAGACGTGATGGAGAACATAGAGGTGGTGACGCGGCACATCGCTGCCAGGTTGCGTGCGCAGGGGGTGGCCGATCCCTACACCGTTACTCCGGCGCTGATCCACGCACGGAGCGGCCGTTCTCACCAGGTTGACGGCTCCGGCAGCTGCTGGCGGGTATTTCATTATATAGAGGACGGGCTTGTCTTCGACCAGGTCAAAGATGTTCATCATGCCTATGAGGTCGGGCGGGGGCTCGGCAGGTTCCAGTCGCTGGTCTCGGACCTCGCGCCCTCCCGTCTCCACGATACGATCCCCGGGTTCCATCACACCCCGCGCTATCTTGAAGCGTATGACGTCGCTGTCACGCAGGACGCCGGGGGCCGGGCTGCAGGGGTTGGGGCAGAGAGGGAATTCGTTTCCCGCAGGAGGTCCCTGGCGCCGATGCTGACGGAGCTGATGGATTCTGGCCAGTTGCCGATTCGCGTGGTGCACAACGACCCCAAGGTGAACAACGTCATGGTTCACCGGGTCACCGGGGAAGCCCTCTGCATGCTCGATCTGGATACGGTGAAACCGGGAATCGTGCATTTTGATTTCGGCGACTGCGTGCGCTCCGTTGCGAACCCGGCAGGAGAGGACGGGGATCTGGACCGGGTGACGTTCGACCTTCAGCTGTTTCGATCGGTGACGGAGGGCTATTTGCGCGAGGCGTCATCGTTCCTCACCCGGAAAGAGAGGGATCTGCTCCCTCTTTCGGTACGCGTTATAACGTTCGAGCTGGGTTTGCGCTTTCTTGCGGATTATCTGCGAGGAGACACCTATTTCAAGGTCGCCTACCCGACACACAACCTTCACCGCGCCCGCGTACAGTTCAAACTCCTGGCAGGCATTGAAGTCGCCGCACGGTAAACGGTGCAATACTTTCTGTAGTTTCTTCAAAATCCTCCCCGGAGACCTGGG
>JANPMZ010000158.1:0-5820 GCA_031427195.1 Nitrospirota bacterium | reverse complement strand
GTCCAGGTCTCTTTGTTGTACGCTTCGTCCTTGATGCTGTTGACGTTGATCTTGACGTTGAGCGCCGAACTCTGGGCGCAGGCCTGGGCGAGCAGCACTGCCACGCCGGCATCGCTCACTGCTCCGACGTTGCCGATGTCGGCGGCACGCTCGGCGAGCTTCGCGACTTCCAGCGATTTGATCCCGATCTCGAACGGCACCTGACAGGCTTTCTTGAGCGCTTCCTGCATGGTTGCCGTCCGCGCCGCCTTTTCCGCGTCCGTGTTCTTCGGCATTTTATACACGGCGGACAGCGCACCGTAGGCTTCGGCGTCCTTCTGGATCAGGTCCTGCATCTCCGTGCGAAGCTTTTCCGATTCCGCGAGCAAGGCCTCGACCTGCGGCTGCACGTCCTTGTACTTTTCCTTGCCGAGCGTCAGATTTGCCACCATGCTGACGAGCGCAGCGCCAAGCGCTCCGGTGAGCGCAGCCACACTGCCTCCACCCGGTTCCGGAGCTTTGCTCGCAAGCTTGTCCATAAAATGGCGTACGGGCTGGTCTATATACATTTGATCAAGTGCCTCCTCGTAAGAGTATTTTGTGGGAATGCAAGAATACTAAAAGTTGACTGATCCTGTCAATAGAAAAATAGCTCTGCACGGGGATAAACTGCCTTTAGACTGATGGCCCACTCGTTGCGAAACGCAGCGACACATGATATATAATCACCGTTAGTAAAAGTTTTACTTGACTCGCAAGATTAAGCTTTGGTATGATGCGCCACGTATTTTTTTCGCAGTTCGTAAAGGAGTTTTATCGCATGGACCTTTCTCAGGGGTTGACGCTGTATGCTTTGATGTTCTCGCTGCTCATGGGCCTGGTGTCTTTCGTCTCTCCGTGCATTCTTCCGCTTATTCCTTCCTATATTTCCTATATCACCGGCATCAGCTATGATGAACTGATGAGCCCGGAAGCGCAAAAAAAGAACATGCGGACCACGTTGCAGCATTCGCTGGCATTCGTGGCCGGCTTTTCGATCATCTTCGTGCTGCTGGGGGCTACGGCGAGCCTCATGGGCCAGGTTCTCAACCAGTATCTCGAGGTCATCAGGATTGTCGGCGGCATATTGATCATCATCATGGGCGTCTTTGTCATGGACGTGGTGAATATCCCGTTCCTGCAGCGTGAGGCAAAGCTGCGGCTCAAGACCAGGCCGGCAGGCTATATCGGCACGGTCGTCGTCGGGATGATCTTCGGCGCAGGCTGGACACCCTGTATCGGACCGTTCCTGAGCTCGGTCCTGACGCTTGCCATGGAGGCCGACACCCTGGGCCGGGGCATGGTGTTGCTCATGTTCTATTCGCTGGGGCTGGGCATTCCCTTTATTCTTTCAGCGCTGGCGATCAGCGCGTTCATGACGTACTCCAATAGGCTGAAGAAGCATTTCAAAGCTATCAAAATCGCAAGCGGCGTTATTCTGATCATCATGGGGGTCTTGCTGATCACGAACAGCATGACGCTCCTGACTTCATATTCAATGTCATTCTGGGAGAAAATAAAAAATATATGGTAGTGGATAGCCTGGATATTCTTAAGGACAAAGACGCGCCGCTCTACACCATGGGTGTGGCGGCGAGACTGGTAGGGACCACAGCGCAGACACTGAGGCTCTACGAGAAACACGGCCTGATTCTGCCGACGCGTGAGCGCAGGAACCGCCTGTACACCGAGAATGACATCAAGTGGCTGCGCTGCATCCGGGAGCTGATCCATACGAAGAAGATCAGCATCGAAGGCATCAAGAAGCTCCTTGACTACGCGCCCTGCTGGGACATCAAGGAGTGCCCTGACGAACGGCGGGTGATCTGCACCGCATTTACGGACAAGGGAAAGCCGTGCTGGGAAACGACCCGGTGCCGCAAGGAAAATGACTGCGCGTCCTGCGTGGTGTTCCTGAAAAGCGGGAAAAAAGCAGCGAAGAAGTGATTCCAATTGCGGATTTCGGATTGCGGATTGCGGATTTAAAAGTCCGTAGATTCTATTCCGCAATCCGCAATCTGCAATCCGAAATGCCGTTCACGGATGTTCCTCCACCCAGACCTCGCCTTCCTTTGTTGTCTCGCGTTTCCAGATCGGCGTGATCCGCTTTAACTCGTCAATGCAGAACCGGCATGCCTTAAAAGCCTCGTCGCGATGGCTTGCAGCGGCCGCGATCAGCACAATGTTCTCTCCCACCGGTATCGTCCCGACACGGTGAATGATCGTTACATCGATCGCCCCCTGCTCCCTCATGGCCCGCTCCCTGATCTCCTCAAGCTTTTTCTCCGCCATGCCCGGGTAATGCTCGAACTGGAGCTGGGACACTTCAGTGCCGCGTGAGATGTCGCGGGTGGCGCCGAGGAACGTGACGACCGCTCCAATGGCGGTGGATGAACGCTTCAGGCGGTCCACCTCCTCGTCCAGCGAGAAGGGCTGCTGCTGGATACGGATATGCCCCGCAGCGTTGCCCCCGCCGGAGAAGGGCGGCATAAGCGCCACTTCATCGCCATCGTTAATGCGTGCATCGGGCTTCACCAGTTCGTGGTTCAGGGCTGTCATGACCCGACCCTGCGACAGCAGGCCGGAAAGGGCGGGGTGCTCCCGCGCGATCGTGAGGAGCAGCTCGGAGATCGTGGGCGGTCCCGCGGCGATCTGCAGTTCGTCGCGACCGGCCTGTTCTTTCAGCAGGGCAAAGAGTTTTACGGTGATCATGGTGAATAATAGTCCATGCGTGCGGGGAGTGTCAAGCATGATGACGCCGAAAAACCAAAAAATCCACCGCGGAGACGCTGAGACGCCGAGAAGAGCATACTGAAAAACGAGCCTTTCTCCGCGGCTCCGCGGTTAATAAATGTGTCTGTATAAAACCATCAAGAAGGAGATGCGTTTGCAGATATATCGATGAAGGATTGACGGGGAACTACATGGTCCATGACGCTGGTGAGGAGAGCTATCCGATCGCGGGAACGATGCGATTCTCGATCAGGCATTGCAGCATCTCAAGCTCGTCCTGATCGAACCAGGTGTATCCACAAAGCAGGCACCGGTCGATCTCGATCAGATGGGCGCTGCTGTAAAAAATCCTGAGCATGGCATTGCGGCACCGGGGGCAGGAAAGGAGCGGGATGGCGCTCTTGCCTCTGCGGAGCATGCGTTGTGTTTGCTTGAGCTGGTTCTGGTTCACCACGGTCCGAGCCAGCGCGGTCACTCGGTCCGTGCAGGAGCGCGGTCCCGTGCGTGCGATGATCCTCGGGATACTGCTGTTCTCGATCAGCGTACCGGCGCAAAAACTGCAACGAAAGACGCTGGCGCCGTGGTAGGCCGTGGTTACGAGGGATTGTCGGCACGCGGGGCAGGGGAGGTCCGACAGCGTCTTTTCCTTTTGCAGCAGTTGCCTGGAGAATATGTCGTTGAGGACCGGCTCCTTCCAGGCGCGCTCGGCCTTCTGCCCGGTGTTGGTGGTAATCCACGTGAGCGGAGAAAACCACGGCAGGGCGTCAAGCTCGCCAAGCGTGAACGGACCCTGCCATTGCTGCTGAGGATTCATGGCAGAGTAGCCCGGTCCATTGCTTTTCTGTTGGGACCTGTTCGCTCGGGCATCCGCCCGGGCGTCCAGTTCCGTGATGCTCACCCGCGCCATGGCAAGCAGGAGGTTGATCCGTTTTTTAAGCGGAGGATGGGTCGAGAGAAGGTCTGCCCAGAATCCTTCAGACTCGTCCAGGGCCGTTGCGATGGGGTTTACGATGCAGAGCATATCAAAGCCGCTGCCGATGAAACCGGCGCCGCGCCAGCTTCGGGAGAGAAGGTGCAGGGTCTCGGCAAGGGCGATGGGGTTTCGGGACATGCGGACGGCTGCGGCGTCGGCGCGGTACTCCCGTTCCCGTGAAATGAACATGTTCAGCAGATAGCTCAGTTGCAGCAGGAGCCAGGCCAGGAGGAATCCGGGAACGGCAAAAGATCGGCCCTGCGTGGTAGAGCGAAGTTTTTCCAGAGTTGCGGAAAAGGCGCCGAAAATGTTTGCCGCTACGGTGGTCTCCAGGCAGTCGCCGGAGAGGATGTGGTGCGCTTCATGGGCTATGACCGTTTCGAGCTGGGGCCGGGTCAGGCGAGAGAGCAGTCCTTCGGTGATGCCGATGGCGGCGTTGCCTTTGAGGTCGGCAACGGCAAGGGCGTTCATGGACAAGGACGGTATGACAAAGCCCTGGATCGTCCGCTGATTTCCGGTGACCACGTGTACTTCCTGCATGACGTTTGCCAGCATCTTGTGGATGTCATCCTTAAGGTCCGGCGGCTGCGCGTCGAGGCTTCGCATGACCGTCGTTGCCGTGTCGTAGGCCGCGAACCAGAAGTGGAGCCCCGCCGCGACCAGGGCGATAACGCCGGAAGCGATCCAGAATCGCAGGGCCGGCGCTCCCAGAACCGGGGAAAACGGTGCGGCAATGGCCGCAGCGATGCCGAGATAGAGGGCCAGGAGGAACAGAAAAAACAGCCCGATGCGCCAGTTCTTCTGTCGTTCTATGTCAATGAAGGTTAAAGGCATGGGGAATTTCGGATTGCGGATTTCGGATTGCGGATTGTAAAAGCAAACAAAAAATCCGAGCTCCTCTTTCCGCAATCGTTTGCTTTCCTCTTAGGTTCACGCCGCAATCCGAAATCCGAAATCCGAAATTGAATCACTTTCCTCTCAGGCTCAGGTTCACCGCCGGAGTGGCGCGCGCCGCTTCTTCAGCCCCGAAATACTCTTCGCTCGCAAAGTTAAACGTAGATGCAATGAAGTTGTTCGGGAACACCTGCAGCCGGGTGCGGTAATTCGCCACGAGATCGTTGTAGAGCTGGCGCGCGAAGGCGATGCGGTTTTCGGTCGAGGTGAGCTCCTCCTGGAGCTGCATCACGTTCTGATTGCCCTTGAGCGCGGGATAGTTTTCCATGACCGCGAACAGTTTTCCCAGTGCCTCGGTAAGGATGTTCTCGGCCTCGGCCTTTGTCCCCGGCGTGCCTGCCGACACGGCCTTTGCTCTTGCCGAGATGACCTTTTCGAGCGTGTCTTGTTCGAACTCCAGGGCGCCTTTCACCGTCGCGACGAGGTTCGGGATAAGATCATGCCGCCGTTTGAGCTGTACATCGATTTGTTTCCAGGAACCCTGGACATCGTTCCGCTGAGTAATGAGCCCGTTGTAGATCAAGATGATCCAAACCAGGAAAGCGCCAAGTATTGCCAAGATGATCCATCCAACCATAGTCTCCTCCTTCACATAATTTGTCGCAGAGCCTGTCTGTGCGGCATGAAAACCGGCTACAGTATATCATAGGACGGTCTAAGGACGCACCAAAAAATAAAACCTTTGACACGGAAGAATCTGATCAAGGCTATGATAAATGCGGATAAATCAAGGCAGTATCCTTTTTTTTCATAATTCAATCCGCCTTGATCCGTGTCCAAGGTTTTTTATCATCATTGGTATATTGGGGTGACAATCCTGCTATGATCTCTTCTTCGATTCTAGGCTGGTCGCCTCGCCCACACGGTGGATCTTCATCATGTTCGTGCTTCCGGCAACGCCGATGGGCACGCCGGCGGTGATCACGATGAGATCGTGTTGTTTGGCCAGCTTCTTCTTGAGCATGATCTTTTCCACGCTCGTGATCATGTCGTCCGTCGTTTTTTTTGCCTTCAGGATGACCGGCGTAACTCCCCAGTAGAGCGAGACCCTTCTTGCCACGTGCGCAAAGGGCGTCGGCGCGATGATGGGCATGCGCGGACGGTGCTTCGAAACCAGAAGGGCGGTGGACCCTGACTGGGTA
>JANPMZ010000157.1:0-14571 GCA_031427195.1 Nitrospirota bacterium | reverse complement strand
GGAATGCTGTCGGCCGGGTATTCGGCGGCGCATGACGCCGTGGAGAAGGGCAGGGTTAAAGCGCTTCTCTTTGCCGCCGACCTCTCTGACGGCACCCGTGAGAAGATCATGGCCTCGGAAGCCGCGCCCAAGCGACAGGCTGTGTTCCTGACCAAGGATGAGCTCGGTGCATTGCTGAACAGGGAACTGGTCGGGATCCTCGGTATTACGGACAAGGGTTTTGCCGACGCCATCTTCACTGAAACTGACAGATTAAAAAACTTGATAAGCGATGCAAAATAGAGTAATCTAACTACCTATTTTCAGGAAGTTTCGGGGGTATGTGAGTTTATGACAGTGATCAGGGTACATGAGTTGGCCAAAAAGATGGGTGTTGAAAGTAAGGACCTCATCCTGGTGCTTGAAAAAATGGGCATCACGGCAAAGACCCCGTCCAGCGGTCTCGACGAGAAGGAGTCAAAGTCCCTGATCGAGAAGCTCAAGGCCGTTCGCAAGGATAAAGATAAAGACAAGATAAAAAAAGAAACGGTTGATCCTCTCGCTTCGGGAGAGGAGCGGAGAAAAAAAGCGGCCGCTCTTATCGGTAAGTTTTCGTCTACCCTTGAGAAACCGGGCGCCAAGCCAAAACCGGCGCCCGTCATCCCTCCGCTGCCGAAACCGGAAATGCCCGCACCTCCCGTCATTCTGCCTCCTGGACAGGTTAAGCCTGCACCGGTTATTGCGGTAGAGGCCGTAGTGCCTGTTGCCGGGTCAGCTTTGCCCGCAGCAGTTCCGTCACAGATGGAAAAGGCAGCGCCCGTGCCGACTGCTGCCCCTGCTGCCCCGCAACGGCCTAATACTCCTTATCCGACCTCCGGACCCGGCGCCCGTCGTCCTTATTCAGGCCCGGGACAGCCCCGGCCCGTTGTAGGAGCTGTTCCGCGGCCTTCGCGGCCCTTTGTAAAATCGGGATTTAGTTCGCCGGTCATGCAGCCCGCCCAGGCTCCGCCTTCACTGTTACCAACAAAACCATCCAAGAAAAAGTGGCAGAAAAAAGGCGAGTTCGAGACCAAGACCGACCGCGAGTTCCGCGAAAAGCCGTCATTCAAGAAACTGCCTGATCTTAAAACCCTGCCCGCGGGCAAACGGCCGCACAAAAAAGATGACCGGTATGCTCCGCAGACCGATGTTACCGATATAACGAAGCCACGGAAAAAGGTCGTCAAAATCCAGGAAGGCTGCACCATAAAAGAGTTCGCCGAGGTCATTGGCCAGAAGGTGAGCGATGTTATCAAGAAGCTGATGGCCAACGGCATCATGGCGACGCAGAACCAGCAAATGGACACTGATGCCGCCATGATCCTTGCCGAGGGGTATGGCATCAAGGCCGAGATCATGAACATCGAAACGGCCGAGGATGTGCTGGAAGAAAAGGCCGATACCGCTGAATCCCAGGTAACGCGGCCGCCGGTGGTCACGATCATGGGTCACGTGGACCATGGCAAGACCTCGCTCCTTGACGCCGTTCGGGAAACGAATGTTGTTTCAAGGGAAGCGGGAGGCATTACCCAGCATATCGGCGCCTATCAGGTAAGCTTGAAGGGGAGGGATATAACCTTCCTCGATACGCCCGGACATGCAGCGTTCACGGCAATGCGCGCGCGCGGCGCCCAGGTGACCGATATCGTGGTCCTCGTCGTTGCCGCCGATGACGGCGTTATGCCGCAGACCCGTGAGGCGGTCAACCATGCAAAAGCAGCCAATGTGCCGATTATCGTGGCCATCAATAAGATCGACAAACCTGAATCCAAGCCTGACCGCATCAAGCAGGAACTGGCCGAATTCGAACTGACGCCTGAAGAGTGGGGCGGCCAGACCATCTTCTGCGAAGTGTCGGCAAAGAAGAAGATCGGTCTCGAACATTTGCTCGAAATGATCCTCATTCAGGCCGACGTGCTGGAGCTGAAGGCCAACCCCGACAAGATGGCGCGGGGAACGGTCATTGAGGCCAAGCTCGACAAGGGGCGCGGCCCGGTAGCTACCGTGCTCGTCCAGTCCGGTACGCTCAAAGTCGGCGATTTCTTCGTGACCGGCTCCCAGTTCGGCAAGGTGCGCGCGCTGATCAACGACAAGGGTGAACGGATTGAGAGCGCCGGTCCATCCATGCCGGCCGAAGTTATCGGTTTTTCTAATGTGCCGCTGGCCGGCGATCGTTTCGTCGTGCTTGAGGAAGAACGCAAGGCCCGCCAGATAGCGGAAGGCCGCCAGGCCAAACAACGCTCCACGGAGCTTGCCTCGGTGAAGAAGGTCACGCTTGAGGACCTGCACACGCAGATTCAGGAAGGCGTGGTCAAGGAACTGAATATCGTGATCAAGGCGGACGTGTCAGGTTCCGCCGGCGCCATCGTCGATTCGCTCGAAAAACTGTCCACCTCAGCGGTCAAGCTCAAAGTGATCCACACCTCGGTGGGCGCTATCACCGAGACCGATGTGATGCTCGCCGCGGCATCGAACGCCATCGTCATCGGGTTCAGCGTCCGTCCTGAACCGAAGGCCGCCGAACTGGCACAACGCGAAGGCGTTGATATCAGACTGTATAATATCATCTACAACGCCATCGACGATGTCAAGGCCGCCATGGAAGGCCTGCTCGAACCGACGCTCAAGGAGCGCATCCTGGGACGGGCCGAAGTGCGTCAGACCTTTCATGTGTCCAAGGTCGGCACCATCGCCGGATCCTACGTGGTGGAAGGGGTCCTCAGCCGGCAGTGCGACGGCGTCCGGATCATCAGGGACAATGTGCTTGTCTACACCGGCAAGTTCCACTCGCTCAAGAGGTTCAAGGACGATGCGCGCGAGGTGCAGGCTGGATACGAATGCGGTATCGGCATCGAAAATTACAATGATATCAAAGTAGGGGATATCGTCGAAGTATTCGTCATCGACAAGATTGCGGCGAAACTGTAAGGTCCTTATCCTTGCCGCGAGCAGGATCCCGGTGCTGGTATTATGGCTATGTTCATCGGCGTCTGCACCTTTACGGTGCATATCCCGGACAGCGGATCGCTGAAGACCAAGCGTCAGTCGCTCCGCAGTCTCAAGGACAGGATCCGGAGCAAGTTCAACGTCTCGGTAGCGGAGATAGAGGACAATGACCTCTGGCAGAAAGCCACCCTGGCAGTTGCCGCGGTCAGCAACGACAGGACCCATCTGAACCAGACGCTTGACCATGTGCTCGATATGGTGCGGTCCGTTCCCGAGCTGGACCTGCTCGATTATCACATTGAGCTATTCTGAAAGGCAGCATACAGAATCCAGTAGCCAGAAGTCAGAAGATATCATCGAACAAACCTCCTGAATACTGACTCCTGACTCCTGTCTCCTGAGTGTATCATGTCAAAACCAGCCTTTAAACGATCAGATCGCGTAAGCGACCAGATGAAGCAGGAGATCGCTGACATTCTCATGCGGAAGATCAAGGACCCGCGCATCGGATTTGTCACGGTTACCGATGTCGAGGTATCGCATGATCTGCGAAATGCCAAGGTCTTTGTGAGCATCTACGGAGATGAAAAAAACAAAAAAGAAACGCTCAAAGGCCTGGAGAGCGCCGTTCCCTTTATCCGATCGGAACTGGCCGGACGCATGCGGTTGCGCATCGTACCGGAGCTTTTGATCCGCTTCGACCCCACTCTTGAGCGGGGCGCGCATATCATGGAGCTGCTGCATTCGATCGAAGAAGAAAAGGACCGGAACAAGCCGCACGATGAGTGATCCCCGCACGATCATAGCAGCCCTGCAGTCCTGCAAAACAATCCTCATTTCTGTACACAAAAGTCCGGACGGTGACGCGCTTGGCTCCCAGCTTGCGCTCATGCTCGCCCTCGAAAAGATGGGTAAGACCGTGACTGTCCACAACCTTGATCCGGTCCCTGAGATATACCGTTTTCTTCCGCACCAGGCCCGGATCACCTCCGGACCAGCCGTCGCAGGCCGATTCGATGCGATGATCGTTCTAGATGCGGATCCTCCGCGCACCGGTCTGTTTTCCGGCGAATATCCCGCCGCCACGCTCATTAATATCGATCACCATATCACGAATCCCGTGATATGGCCGCTCACCTGGCTCGCCGCCGCGGCGTCTGCCACCGGAGAGATGATATACAAGCTCGTTACGCAAGCAGGCCTGCCCATCGACCGGGATATGGCGCTCTGTCTGTATACCGCCATTTTTACGGACACCGGTTCCTTCCGCTATTCCAATACGTCTCCCGAATGCATGAGGATCTCGGCCACGCTGCTTGAGGCCGGCGCCGATTCCTGGTTGGTCACTGAGCATGTATACGAATCGTATTCCTTTAACCGGTTGAAACTGCTCGGCGTCGTCCTGGGCGATATGGAGCGTTCACCGGACAACAGAATAGCCTGGGTCGTAGTGACCGACGAACTTTATCAAAAGACCGGCACAACCTCCGAGGATACTGATAATTTTGTTAATTACGTCAGGTCGGTGAGCGGTGTCGAGGTTGCCATCCTGTTTCGGCAGACCGCCCAAAAACAATACAAGATCAGTCTTCGCTCAAAGGGGCGTGTTGATATTTCGAGTCTGGCACAAGCCCTGGGAGGCGGAGGCCACAAGAATGCCGCCGGAAGCACTCTGGACGGAACGCTCGAGGATGTTAAACGCAAGGTCCTCGGCGAAGTAGCGAAGGTAATTCTGTCGCAGATGGGAAACTGAAGCTCCCATGGACGGCATCCTGAACATGCATAAGCAGTCGGGAATGACGTCACACGACGTTGTTCAGGCGGTGCGAAGGATCCTCCGGGAAAAACGGATCGGACACACGGGCACCCTGGATCCCATGGCAACCGGTGTGCTGGTGCTGTGCGTTGGCAAGGCAACGCGCATCGCCCAGTATCTCGAAGCAGGGGAAAAAGAGTATCAAGCGGTCATGCGTCTGGGCCAGACCACCGACACGCTCGATGCCGAAGGCCGTGTTCTTGAGACGCGGACCTATATTCCGCCGGATCGGGCGCAGGTGCTGAAAGCGCTGGAAGGCTTTACGGGCCAGATCATGCAGCAGCCACCCGCCTACTCCGCACTAAAGGTCGCGGGTGTGCCGTCCTACAAGCTGGCCCGGCAGGGCAAGGCGGCACCGCTCAAACCACGGGCGATCACGATCTTCAGCATAGAACTACAGGCCTTCGAAGACCCCTTGCTGAGCCTTGCCGTGCGCTGCTCCAAGGGTGTGTACATCAGGACACTCTGTGCGGACCTGGGCGATGTCCTTCAGGCCGGGGCGCACCTCACCAAGCTGGTACGGAGCCGTTCCGGTCGATTTACCCTCAACCACGCAGTGACCCTGGACCGTCTTGCAGAGCTCGCTGCAGCTGATGCTTTGGACGAGGTACTGGTTTCTATGGATAATGCGCTTGCAGATTTTCCTTCAGTGATCGTGAATGAACTTGAGGCAGGCAGGATCCTGCACGGAAATAGCGTTCCCTGGCAGGGCGAGCCCTCAATCGCAGGCTCCCTGATGCGGATACATGACCCCTCAGGAAGGCTCCTGGCGCTGGGAAGGCCGATTCAAGGGGATATCAGGCCGGAACTGGTCTTTTCTTGATCATGCATGAATAAAACACTTTACAACATTCTGAAAATATGATAATTTGTCTCGCTTCATACTGTTTTGAGAAAGGAGGGACGGTTGAATGGATAAGGAACAGAAAACAGGTCTGATCAATACGTATAGCAGACATCCATCAGATACAGGTTCACCGGAAGTGCAGATTGCGCTTCTGAGCGGACGCATTACGCATCTGACGGAGCATCTGCAGGCGCATAAGCATGACAATCATTCACGGAGAGGGCTCCTGAATATGGTCGGCCAGCGGCGTCGTCACTTGGATTATCTCAAACAGAATGATCTCGACAAGTATCGTCAGGTCATCGAACAGTTAGGCATTCGGAAATAGTCGAACGCAGCTAACGAAGAGCGAGGTTTCATGGTAACAACAGTAGAAATTGAAATAGGCGGCAAAAAGCTCATACTCGAAACGGGTTTGATGGCCAAGCAGGCAAACGGTTCAATCGTCGCGCGCTACGGTGATTCGGTGGTGCTCTCAACCGCGGTTGCTTCCAAGGTGGAGCGTCAGAATGTGGATTTTTTACCGCTGACCGTTGACTACCAGGAAAAGGCATACTCCGCGGGCAAGATCCCCGGCGGGTTTTTCAAGCGCGAAGGGCGTCAGAGCGAGAAAGAGATCCTCACCTCGCGCCTTATCGACCGGCCCATCAGGCCATTGTTCCCTGACGGGTATTACTTTGATACGCAGGTCATTGCCTCGGTCCTCTCCATGGGAGATGAAAGCTCCACCGATCTTATGGCAATGATAGCGTCGTCGGCAGCGCTTGTTATTTCCGATGTGCCCTTCGCCGGCCCGGTCGGGGCTGTCCGCGTCGGCCTTCTTGAGGGCAAGTTCGTCATCAACCCGGGATATAAGGAAATCGCGCTATCGGCGCTGAATCTCGTGGTTGCAGGCACGGCCGATGCCATCATGATGGTCGAGGGCGGCGCGAACGAACTGACGGAAGCTCAGATGCTCGAAGCTCTCGAGACCGCCCATCGGGAGATCAAAAAGATCGTTGCGCGCCAGAATGATCTTGCCGCAAAGGTCGGGAAAGCAAAGCGGTCCGTCAAAACGATCGAAGTGGATAAAGAGCTGGCTGCCCAGGTTGCTGTGCTGGTGATGGAGCGCTTGCGTACGGCGATCATTATCCCCGAAAAAATGGAGCGTCAGAGAACGCTCGATGCCATCCTTGACGAGATCAAACAGCAGCTCAAGAACGATGACCCTACGCGCAGTCTCCAGATATCGAAGATCTTTCATGATATCGAAAAGGACGCGGTCCGCAAGATCATTCTGGACAAGAACACCCGTGCAGACGGCCGCAAACCCACCGAGATCAGGCCCATCAGCTCGGTCGTTGGAATGCTGCCGAGAACGCACGGTTCCGCGCTCTTTACCCGCGGTGAAACACAGGCGCTGGTCGTGACGACCCTCGGAACGTCCGATGACGAACAGCGGATCGATTCTTTGGAAGGCGAGTACTATAAAACCTTCATGCTCCATTATAATTTCCCGCCCTTCAGCGTCGGAGAGACGAAACCCCTTCGCGGACCCGGCAGGAGAGAAATAGGGCATGGCGCGCTTGCTGAACGCGCGCTGAAACCGATGCTGCCGACGAAACAGGAATTTCCGTATACCATACGATTGGTTTCGGATATCCTCGAATCCAATGGGTCCTCGTCAATGGCAACGGTTTGCGGCGGGACCCTGGCACTGATGGACGCCGGCGTTCCGATCAAAGCCCCGGTTGCCGGCATTGCCATGGGCCTCATCAAGGAAGGCGACAAGGTGATCATCCTTTCCGATATCCTCGGCCTTGAGGACCATCTGGGCGACATGGATTTTAAGGTTACGGGCACGAGCAAGGGTATTACGGCGCTTCAGATGGACATGAAGATCGAAGGCATTACCATCGAGACCATGCGAACGGCGCTTAACCAGGCACGAGAGGGACGACTGCATATTCTTGGAAAAATGCTTGAGGCGCTGGCCGAACCGAGAAAGAGCCTGAATCCCTTTGCACCGCGGATCATTACCATGCAGATCAATCCCGACAAGATCAAGGATGTTATCGGGAGCGGCGGCAAGGTGATCCGCAGCATTGTGGAGCAAACGGGCGCCAAGATCGATATCGAGGACAACGGTACGATCAATATCGCATCGTCAGACGAAGCCGCGGCAAATAAGGCGAAAGAGATCATTCGAGGCATTTGCCAGGACGCCGAAGTCGGCAAGCTCTACATGGGCAAGGTCCGGAAGATCATGGATTTCGGCGCGTTTGTCGAGATCTTCCCCGGCACCGACGGCCTGCTGCATATCTCTCAGATATCGGAACAAAGACTCGAAAAGGTCACGGATGCGCTCAAGGAAGGTGACGAGATTCTAGTCAAGGTGCTTGAGATCGATCGTCAGGGCAAGATACGCCTGTCCAGCAAAGAAGCAGTCCGTGACAAGGAAAAGTCACCGTCCTCGTAATTACGATCGCAGGATGATGCATGATGTCAATATAAGGAAATAGGAAGCTTGAAAAGAGCCCTATTTCCTTTTTTATTGGGCCAGTTCGGTTCTTGAAGTGTTGTGTTTCAGGAGAGGAGCGCAACGTGCTCCAGCAAGGGGGAAGTTTGCCGAAGGTTGATCTAACCGTTCTCGGAGCAGGTCTTGGTGGGCTGGCAGCTGCAGCGCTTCTTGCCAGGCAGGGGAAGAAGGTCATTGTTTTCGCGCCGGGCAATGAGGTCGGAGGAGCGTTCATACCTGCCAGAACAGAGGGCTACCAGTTCCCTCTGGGCCCGACCCTGTCGTTCGAAAATGAGCGCGCCGGGGCACTGCAGAAGCTCTATGCTGATCTGGGCATCTCTCATGGCGACATCGTGCGCTCCACCAGTTATCAGGTAGCGCTGCCGGACCGACGGATCACGGTCTACCCGGAAAAGAGCGAGACCCTGGAAGAGCTCAGACGGGAATACCCCAATGAAATTGACGGAATAGCGAGGTTTTTCTCCAGGGTAGATACGATGGCTGTACGCTCTTCCAAGAGCCGCATATCTTCCTTCCTTTCTCAGCGCCGGCACAGTAGCGCACTGTTTAAGCGGTATCGCTTCAGCCGTGAACTCCTGAGTTTTTTTGACATCCAATCCAGATATTTCTTTTGCCGATCCGTTCATGATTTGCCGATAAGTAAGCTGGTATCCATGATCAACACCTCACCGCTGTATGAGTCTCAGGGATTTAAAAAAACAGCTGACCTTCTGCTTGAGGTCATATTGAAGCATGACGGAGTCGTGCGATTCTCGGAACCATTCCCTGAAATGGTATCGCAGCGGGGCAACAGAATCGGACTATTGACCTCAAACGGACTGGTGGAGTCCGGAGCTGTTCTGTTGAACACCCGGGGGCGCCTCAGGGACAGTTTTCATTTTATCGGCATCATGGACCAGGGCGTTCCCGTCGGAATGCGGCATGGGGTCATCTGCCTTCCTGATTACGCCCGGCCAGAGGCCCTTTACAGCCTTGCCTTAAGCGGACATGGTGATGAAGCAGCGGCGCCACGCGGAAAACGGGCATTGACCGCCTGGTTCCCGTTCCTGCCCCCTGATCGTGATCAGCCGGGAGTGCTGATCGATCCGATCCGGGAAATGATACCGTTTTTAGATCGTTTCAGTGACACGATGCAGGTGCAGAAGCCTGTCGGCACGCAGTACGAGACACCGTCAAAGATGCTGGGAAGGGATGAGTCCTCCATGGTCCGGCTGGAACGGGGAGCGGAGAAAAATATATACCTCATCAGGGATGATGCGGGTTGTCCTGTACTGGCTGTTGCCGCTGCCTTGCAAATCGCTGAAATACTACAGTAATCGTTTTTTATGGCGCACCGTGCCAGAGCGGCTATTCAACATCGATCGAAGTGTTTATGAAGGAGGTATCCTTTGACAGGCTTCTTATTACCGGTAACGAAATACGCGCCTTATCTATCAGGATTGCTGTTCTTTTGCCTTTTTTCAGCTCCGGTAGCGCAAGCTGCGGAAAGCTCGACCTCTCAGGTGAACGCTTTTTTTCTTCAGTCCATCCCGGAACGCTATCGTGATCTGGAGATCCTGTTTCAGCGCTTGAAGTCAGGCGGTGCAAACACGGTCATCGTAAGACCGCTGAGAAAAAACGGCGTCGTCGATGCTGCAGCGCTTACGAATCTGACCTTTCTTTCACACCAGGCAGGCTTGCGGATCTATGTGGTCTTGCCGACCCGTCTTGACAACAGCGTGCTCGAAACTCATCCGGAATGGGAAGATATCCGGTACGACCCCGGAAGCGGCACGCTGCAGGCTTCCGGCAGCATGGATCTTGCGAACCCTCAGGTCGTAGCTCACCTGGTGAAGCGATTCAAAGAGGTCGCTGCTTTTTCCGTTGATGGGATCCTGCTTGACGAGGACTTCCGCTATGCAAGCACGGAAGGCATGAGTTCCTCGATCCTCAATGCGTTCACCAAAAAATACGGCGCAACGTTCGCGACCAGAAAGGTCTTTGCAAAAGCATCGCCTGAAATAACGGATAGTGAAATTGGGGCCTTCGATAAGAGCTTTTGGCAATGGTCGGAATTAAAAAGGGACGCGGTCGTGAACGCCGCACAGGAGCTCGGCAAGGCCTGCCGCGCTGTGCAGGGCACGATCAAGTTCGGGATCCCGCTTCATGTCCCCGGAGGTGAAACGCCACCACAGGCGCTGGCCCGGTTTGCCTATGATATGAACGCGTTCCGAAAGCTTGCTGTCGACTTTTACTGGTTAGAACTGCGATCGGTCGAAGGCAAGGGGCAGGGGGGCAGGAGCTACAAAAAGAACTTCAAACATTTTTCCCGGCTGGTGAAATCAGCCTCTACGATGCAGAAGGACCCGGCAAAGATAATCATTACTGTTCCTGCTACTGCATCAGGAAAAGTGCTTCCGTTGTTTGAGATCGAAGATACGACAGCACTCGCTCAGCAGGCAGGCAAAACCGTCGGTATCGCCTATAGCATGGAACAGACGGCGGTACCGCCTGCTGCTCTGACAAAAAAACTGTTCAAAAGGGAATGAGCGAATACCGTACCGATGGCGACGGTGGGCCACCGTGCCTTCATACCTTTGCCAGCACACCAGCCTCTTCTTCCTGAAAAATGACCACCCCTTCTGCCAGGGTCACCGCGATCCTGTGGATATCTTTGAACCTGCCGCGCAGGAGCTCCTCTGATAACGGATCGGCAATGAACTTCTGTATGGCACGGCGCATGGGTCTGGCGCCATAGGTAGGCTGATAGTTCTCTTGTATGATCCATTCTTTCACCTCATGACCGACCTCAAGCCGTATGCTGCGGTCCCCGATCATCTGACCGTTCAGTTCGTCGATCAGCAGGTCCACGATCGTCATCAGGTGTTCATTGGTGAGCGTGTGGAATACGACTACATCATCGATCCGGTTCAGAAATTCCGGGTTGAAGGACCGTTTGAGCTCGGAAATCACATTTTCCTTCATCCTGGAATACTGTGTCTTCGCCGAGGCCTGCTGGAAGCCCAGGGTCGTATCCTTATCGATCATGCGCGTTCCGAGATTGGAGGTCATGATGATGATGGTATTCCGGAAGTCGACTTTTCTGCCGAAACTATCGGTCATGAACCCGTCGTCAAGGACCTGCAGGAGCAAGTTGAAGATGTCGGGATGCGCCTTTTCGATCTCGTCGAAGAGTACGACCGAGTAGGGCCTCCTGCGGATCTTTTCGGTCAACTGCCCGCCGTCATCATACCCCACATATCCGGGAGGGGAGCCGATCAGCCTGGATGAGCTGAACTTCTCCATGTACTCCGACATATCCACACGGATAAGCGCATCTTCCGTGTCAAAGAGGAATGTGGCCAGGGTGCGTGCGAGCTCTGTTTTTCCGACCCCGGTGGGGCCGAGGAAAATGAACGACCCGATCGGCTGTCGGCGCGTCTTGAGGCCTACGCGGGAGCGCCGAATGGCGCGCGATACCGCTTCGATAGCTTCATGCTGACCCACGATCCGCTTATGAAGCTCTTCTTCCATGCGGAGCAACCGGGAGGCTTCCTTCTCCTCAAGCCGGGACAGGGGAATGCCGGTGATGTGGGAAATGACGACTGCGATCTCCTCTTCACCGATCAGGGAAACGTTCTTATCCTGGGAGTCCTTCCAATCCTTATGAATGCCTTCAAGCGATTCGCGAAGCTGCTCTTCCTCTTCATGGATCGATTCGACCCTGACATAATCCTTGATGCGGGAGAACAGGTTCTTTTCCTGTTCGAGCTTCTTTAACTTCTTCTCAATCGACTTTATTTCGGAGGGGCAGGTGTAGCGGTTGAGCTTTGCCTTGGCGCCGGCCTCATCGATCACGTCGATGGCCTTGTCCGGCAGAAAACGATCCGTGATGTAGCGTTCAGAAAGTTTGGCTGCGGCCACAACTGCCTCATCCGTGATCTTTACCTTGTGGTGCGCCTCGTATTTCGACCGGAGGCCCTTAATGATATTGATGGTCTCGTCCAGGCTCGGCGGCTGCACATGGATGGGCTGGAACCTGCGTTTGAGCGCCCCGTCCTTTTCGATGTGCTTCCTGAAGTCATCAAGCGTTGTTGCACCGATGCACTGAACTTCTCCCCGTGCAAGGGCTGGTTTCAACATGCTTGATGCATCGATGGAGCCTTCGGCCGCACCTGCGCCGACCAGGGTATGCAGTTCATCGATGAACAGAATGATGTTCTCCGCCTGCACGATCTCTTTCATAACGATCTTGAGGCGCTCTTCGAACTGTCCGCGATACTTGGTGCCCGCAATGAGGGAGCCGAGATCGAGAGACACGACCCGTTTGTTTAACATGTTTTCAGGCACGTCGGTGTTGACGATTCGCTGGGCCAGGCCTTCGACAATGGCAGTTTTACCGATGCCGGGTTCGCCGATGATGACCGGATTGTTCTTGGTCCGCCGTGACAGTATCTGCAGAACACGGTCGATCTCCTGATCGCGTCCGATGACCGGGTCCAGTTTCCCGCTTTTTGCGAGCAGGGTGAGGTCTCTGCTGAATTCATCGAGCGCCGGCGTTTGGCTTTTCTTCGCGGTCACCTGGGTTGCCGCGCGGCGCAGATAATTGATGACCAGCTGGCGGGAACCGAGCAGATTGACCCCGAAGCTGCGCAGGATCTTGCCGCCGATTCCTTCCTCTTCGCGGATCAGGCCGAGCAGCAAGTGTTCGCTTCCAATGTAATTATGGCCAAGCAGCCGGGCTTCTTCTACTGCATATTCGAGCACTTTCTTTGCGCGGGGAGTGAAGGGGATGTCCCCGAAGGTCAGCGTGTTACCGCTCGACGGCAGATTCCGCTCAACCTCCATGCGGATCTGATCGACATCAATGCCCATCTTGCGCAGCACCGCTACGGGGATTCCGTCCTCTTCGCGCAAAGCGCCGAGCAGGACATGCTCCGTGCCGAGGTAATCGTTCTGGAGCCGCTCAGCCTCCTCGCGGGCATAGACGATTACTTTTCTTCCTCGTTCAGTAAATTTCTCGAACATCATTGATTGATAACCGCCTTCTGATGACATGCGTTTCGTTTACCTGTTTTACTGTTTATGTTTAAAATATACTCCAATCGCATTGTCAAAGTCAATAGTGCTTTTCTGCGCAGATGACGGCTATTCCGCGATTGACACCAGAGCGTTCCTGCTGCTGACCCTCTTTTTATTAGTTGACATTACCAGCACAAAAGGGTAGTTTTCGCTCTATGATCCGCAAGGCAACGTTGACCGATGTAAAAACGATTCAGGCGCTCGTGAACCAGTATGCCGATTCCGGCCAGATGCTGCCGCGCACACTCAATGAATTGTACGAGCATCTAAGGGATTTCCATATTTACGAAGAGAGCGGAGCTCTCTTAGGTGTGTGTGCGCTGCACATAAGCTGGGAAGGTCTTGCGGAAATACGCTCGCTCGCGGTACGGAATGACAGCGTAAGGACCGGTATTGGTTCAAAACTGGTGCACCACTGCCTGGAAGAGGCCGTTCAGCTCGAGGTCGCCCGCGTTTTTGTATTGACCTATCAGGTCGGTTTCTTTGAAAAGCTCGGCTTTACCGTGGTTGATAAAAAAGAACTGCCGCATAAAATATGGACCGATTGTCTGAACTGTGTCAAGTTCCCTAACTGCGATGAAATTGCCCTTGCAACGACCCTCCCCCTGGGATCTTCCTCGAAGTAGTGGCATATTGGTTGCATATATCCTGCGAAACGAATGCGCAGGGATATGATCGTTCTACCGAAAGCCGATAAATCAATATGTTATCGCTCTATATCCATATACCGTTCTGTGTTAAAAAGTGTTTTTACTGTGGTTTTTATTCAACACCCTATACAGCACAGAAGGCGGACCACTTTATTGACTCCTTGCGTCTCGAGGCAGCCGGCATGGCCGGGACCTTTTCCGATAGAGAATTCGGGTCCCTCTATCTGGGCGGCGGCACACCGACGGTCCTCTCTCTCGATCAACTGACGACCGTGATCAGCATCATCCGGTCGCACTTCAAGATAGCTCCGGATGCCGAGATAACGGTCGAGGCAAATCCCCAGTCAGGCTCGGAACCTCTTTTCCCGGCCTTGCGCAAGGGCGGCGTGAACCGGCTGAGCATCGGTGTGCAATCGTTCTCAGACCGGCTGCTCGCAACACTCGGCAGGCCTCACCATGCAGCGCAGGCGCAGGAGGCTTTTCAAAGCGCCCGGCGCTGCGGCTTCGAGAACATCGGGATCGATCTGATCTTTGGTATTCCCGGCCAGACCATGGATGACTGGAGCCGGACGCTGGACCGTGCCCTTTTGCTCCGTCCCGACCATGTTTCCGCCTACAGCCTTTCCCTGGATGAAGGATCGGACTTCCAGCAGAAGGCGGCTTCCGGATCGTTTCAAATGCCTGATGACGATGCTGTTGCGGAACTCTATGATGC
>JANPMZ010000156.1:0-8635 GCA_031427195.1 Nitrospirota bacterium | reverse complement strand
ACCTCACGCGGGTACACATTCTCGCCCACGGTCTTGATCATGTCCTTGATGCGGTCCACGATCGTAAAGTATCCGTCCTCATCCATTTTCGCGATATCTCCGGTGTGGAGCCAGCCGCCACGGAGCGCCTGGGCCGTTTCTTCCGGCTTGTTCCAGTAGCCCTTCATCACCTGTGGGCCCTTAACCACGAGTTCACCCGCATCACCTACGGGCAGTATCTTTTCACCGGTCTCGATATCCACGATCCGCGCTTCCACATCGGGCCAGGGAAGTCCGATGGTACCGAGCTTCCTCTTGCCGAAGATGGGGTTGGCATGGGTGACCGGTGATGCCTCTGACAGGCCATAACCTTCGACGATCCTCGCCTTCGTCAGCTGTTCGAACCGGTCTTGCACCTCGCGCATGAGCGGTCCGGCGCCGCTGATCGCCGCTTTCAGGGAGGTGAGGTCGTATTTATTGATGTCGGTATAATTCCCTATGGCAAGGTACATGGCCTGGATCCCCGGGAAGATCGTGGGCCGGTGCTTGCTGATCATCTGGAGCACCTCTTTGGTATGGAACTTGGGGAGGAGGATCAGTTCAGCGCCGATGAGCACACCCAGGTTCATGGCCGTGGTCATGCCGTATACATGGAAAAAAGGGATAACGCAGAGGATCCGCTCCTCGCCCTCGTTCCGGAGCGTGAGCCATGCCCGGCTCTGCGATGCGTTCACGACCAGGTTCCGGTGGGTCAGGATAGCACCTTTGGGGACTCCGGTCGTGCCCCCGGTATATTGCAAAAGCGCCGTATCATTCGAAGAGATATCCGCACTGACCGGCGTTGACGGGGCCTTGTTCAGCAGGGACATAAAATCGTAGATTGGAGCAACCCGCTTTACGCTTACCCACTGTTTGTCGATCCTCGCTTTAATCGGATAGAGGAGGTTCAGCGGGAAGGGCAGATAGTCCTTGATGCCGCAGAGGATGAGGTTCTTGACGCTCGTTTTTTTCAGAACATGCGTAATAACGGGAAAGAACATGTCAACGGCCACCAGCGTCCCGGCCCCGCTGTCTTTGAGCTGGACCTCCAGCTCGTGCTCGTGATACAGGGGGTTGGTCGGGACGGCGACGGCTCCGGACCTGAGCGTGCCGTAGTAGGCAATGACCATCTGCGGGAGGTTGGGGAGCATGATCGCCACCCGATCTCCCTTGCGGACCCCCAGCCCCACGAGTGCCTGGGCGAACCGGTTTACCAGCCTGTCCAGTTCGCTATAGGAGATCTTTTTTCCAAAGAAAAGGAGTGCGGTATGGTCGGGGAACTTTTGCGCGGTTTGCGCGAGGACGTTTCCCAGCGTGCTGTCGGGGTAGGTGAGCGAGGGTAGCACACCGGGTTCATAGGACCTGGTCCAGGGACGATCAGCGTAGGATCCGATGGTTTTCATCATTTCACCTCCCCGATTCTGGCCGGCGTAGAAACAGCAGGGCAGAGATAAACCCGGATCAAGGACCTATTCGATCCGGAATTATCTCTTGTTCATAGTATAGCACACGTTGCCATTAGGAGGAGCGAGAGCTTGTTTTTCGCTGCGGCCGTCTGCTGCCGGGGCTGCCGCCGGGACGGCGTGATCCAGGGCCCGATGGAATGCGGGCCATTCGTTCCTGGTCGTGTTTCTGTTTTTCTTCCTGCGTACGCCTGATCTCCCGGAGGTAGAGGCTTTCCTCGGCCCATTCGACCGGTATCTTCTGGCCGATATATTTTTCTATGTCTTCGAGAGAATAAACGTACTCTTCATCCGCCATGCTGATCGCCTTGCCGGTCTCGCCTGCCCTGCCGGTCCGGCCGATGCGGTGGACGTAGTCCTCGGCATCCTGGGGGAGGTCGAAGTTGAACACATGGGTCACTCCCTTGACGTCGATGCCGCGGCTGGCAACGTCGGTGGCAACGAGGATCGCCAGTTCCCCGGCCTTGAAGTCAGCGAGGATCCTGAGCCGTTTTTTCTGCTCGATCTCTCCGGTGATGGCCTGGGTCTTCCAGTTGTTCCGGTTCAACCGTTCAACGACCATCTCGGCGGCGCGGCGCGTGTTCACGAAGATCAGCGCACGCTCGGGCGCTTCCCGTTTCAGGAGGCCCAGAAGCAGGGGGATCTTCTCATGCTTGCCGACGTGGTAGAGCACCTGCGCGACTTTTTCGACCGTGAGGGTATCGGGGGTGATGGAGATCTTCTCCGGCAGGTTCATGTGTTCGTAGGCCAGTTCCATGACGCGGTACGACAGGGTGGCCGAGAAGAGCATGGACTGCCGTTTGGTGTAGGGCGGCAGCTTCTTGAGCATGAACCGGATGTCATCGATGAAGCCCATGTCGAACATGCGGTCTGCTTCGTCGATGATCAGGTAGCGCGTTTTTTTCAGGCTGTACACGTGCTGCTTGTAGTAGTCGATGAGCCGGCCCGGCGTGCCGATCAGGACATCGACTCCGTTTTGCAGGGTTTCCATCTGCTTCCGGTAATCGATGCCGCCATAGACCGCAAGCATCCGAAAGCCGGTGAACTTGCCGAGACGCTCCGCCTCGTGGAAGATCTGGTCGGCCAGTTCGCGCGTGGGAGCAATGATCAGGGCCTGCGGAGAGTCTCCGGAATCGACGGCGGGGTTCCTGTGCATGCGGGTGAAGAGAGAGATGAGAAAGGCCGCGGTCTTTCCCGTGCCGGTCTGCGCCTGCGCAGCAATGTCTTCGCCGCGGATGGCCCGCGGCAGCACCGCTTCCTGCACCGGTGTGCATACCGTAAATCCGGCGTGCTCGACGCCTTGCCGGATCTCGTCCGGAATATCCAATTCACTGAAGTTCATACATCTCCGATCATGGTGGAGGACATTTTGTCAACGGTTATTGCGGTTATTGAGGTCGCAGTATACCATTACGAGGCGGAGATGTCGAAATAAAAATCGCGTAACATGATTCGGTCAGTTGTCGGATGTTTGCGTTCTGGTCAACAGGCAGCGGAACGGAGGGAACTGGTGAGAATCTTTCCAACGGATGGTCATCGTGTGGACATTTTATTTTATTGGAACCGGTGAAAAGGCTCAGCTGCATGGCCGTACTCGCCAAGAGTGCTGTTCACAGGGACTTTATCATGGGCATACCGGACCGTTACACTCTTGATAGTCATTTTTTTATCAATAAATGACGTGATCCTCCGCCCCTAGTATGTCCAGGCAGTGGAGCCACAAAATATGGTATGCCAGGCAATATTACACAAAATAATGGTACTAAATTTATTTGGAATGTTATTGTCTGTTGATAAATCGTCTAACATACGGAAAGTTAATTTATATATTTTTCTTGTTGACAAAAGGTACACGCTTGTTGTATATTTGTCCACATGAGGTGAGTGAATTGCTAACGAAACTCTTCTCTTCAACAAGAGCAGAGCTTTTAAGTCTGTTCTTTAATAATCCGGATAGCAAGTTCTACCTGCGGGAGATTGCGCGACACATCAGCAAGGATGCCGCGGGGATTAAGCGGGAGCTGGACACGCTGGTGAAGATAGGGCTCCTGGCAAGAGAGCAGCGTGGTGTACAGAAATACTATTACGCCGACAAGAACTCCCCGGTATTCTCCGAGATGAAGGGTCTTATCTTTAAGACCACGGGAATTCAGGGGTCCATCAAGGCGACGTTGTCAAGGCTCAAGGGCGTACAACTCGCGTTCATTTATGGGTCCTACGCCAAGGGGTCTGAAAAAGAAGACAGCAACATCAACATCATGGTGATCGGCCAGGTCAATATCACCGAGTTGAACGACATGGTTATGACGCTGGAAGAGAAGCTGAAGCGAGAGATCGATTATCTGGTCTTCGATGAGCAGGAATACCGGAAGCGCAAGGATGCAAAGGATCCCTTTATCCGGGAGATCGTGAAAGGCAAGAAAATATTCCTGGTAGGCAGGGAAGATGGACTATAAAGAACTGCAGGACATGGGGATGCTGGAGGAGCGGGTCACCGAGACCGTCGAGGTTATTGGCCTGATAACGAGGGCCGAGCGGGATCTGGCAACCAGCAAACTGCTCCAGGAAAAAGATGAGGAATGGGCCTTTGCAGCGGCCTATATCGCAATGGCCCGGTCTGCTCGGGCACTGATACTTTCCGAGGGGTACCGGCCGAAAGGCGTCCGGGGCAGGGACATCCAGAAGACCATCGTAACTGCGGTGGGTGTTATTCTGGGAGAGCAGTACAAAAGCCTGATTAATAAGTTCGACCGCATGCGTCGAAAATATCAGAACTTTATGGAAGAGTCGAGCAGAGTGATATCGAAGTACGAGGCCGGCCAGGCGATCAGCGACGCAGAAGAGTTCTTCGGGCTCGTCAGCGGCAGGATCAGGGAAAAATATTCGCAGATGTCACTGCTGAACGACGTACCACAGCTTGTTTCAAGATAACGCCGCATTTCTACGCGGTAGCCGAAAGGGGGTGGATATATAATGCCGGCAAAGAAGAAAGCTGCAAAGAAGAAAGCAACCAAGAAGAAGGCCACCAAAAAGAAAAAGTAGTTTATTAAGAATGTCCCCACATGGGGGGCCCGCCGGGGGCCTTGTGCCCCCGGCGAATTTCATCCCGATCGGCGTGTACGGTTATCATAGCATCATTTTTCATCAGAAAGTTCGTTTACGCGTCATGCATATAACGTTTTGACCGGAAGGGGGTGATGAACACCATGCCAGCAAAGAAAGCCCCGGCCAAGAAGGCCAAGAAAGCCGCAAAAAAGAAGTAACCGATGAATACCATGACACCTGTTTGTTGATATGCACTGCAACTTTACCACGAAGAGTATCTTCGTGGTTTTGTTTTTTTGGCCATTTTTTTACTGCATCGTGTTCTGAAATGCTCTACAATGTGCTTATCATGCTTTATGCGCGGGACCCTTTCCTGCCGTGTTCTTACTACCTGACATACTGCCGGGGATTTCCTATGTTGAAGCGAAATTATATGAGGGGTGAGCGTGGTTCCCAATCACCCTTCAAAAAGCGGCTGGCCATAGCGTCGGGCGTCCTGCTCGGCATCTATCTGCTGGTCTCATTCATCTTCGGCGATATGGGTGTGGTGAAATATTACCGCATGAAGCTCCACTATGGGGCCGTGAACGAGGAAATAGCGGCCCTGCGCCGGGCGAATGTGCGATTGTCTCAGGAAGTACATTCCCTGAAAACCGATGCTGCTTATATGGAACGGATCGCCAGGGATAAATTGGGGCTTGCACGGCCGGGCGAGATTGTGTACTATTACGGCGAGCCTTGAACCCGGTATCATGTCCGATCACCCTCTTTCCATAGCCTTTGTATGGCATATGCACCAGCCGTACTATAAGGACGACCTTACGGGATCCTATATCCTTCCCTGGGTCCGCATGCACGGCATCAAGGATTATTATGATATGCCCGCGCTGCTGACCGATTTTCCGGACATCCATCAGACCTTCAACCTTGTGCCGTCCCTGCTGAAGCAGATCAACGACTATGTCGACAATGGCGCGAGCGACGTTTTTCTCACGATCGCGCTGAAACCGGCGTCCGATCTTGAACTTGAAGAAAAGATCTTTCTGCTCAAAAACTCGTTCATGGCCAACTGGGATACGATGATCAAACCCTATCCCGGCTACTGGCGGTTGCTCGACCGGCGGGGTTTCAACGTATCCTACGACGACCTGCTGAATGCGACGCGCTATTTTACCGATCAGGATTATCGCGACCTGCAGGTCTGGTTCAATCTTACCTGGTTCGACCCCCTGTTTAAGCAAACGGACCCGTTGGTCAAAGGCCTGATCGAAAAGGGCGCCAACTTCACGGAGCAGGAAAAAGTGCTGCTGCTCCGGAAACAGCGCGAGGTGATGGGCCTTATCATCCCCGAATACCGGCGTCTCGCCCAACAGGGCAGGATCGAACTGACCACCACGCCCTTCTACCATCCGATCCTGCCGCTCCTGTGCGATACGGACCTGGCGAAGGTGGCCATCCCTGACATCCATCTGCCGTCAAAACGGTTCGTGCATCCCGAGGACGCACAGGCCCAGATTGACCGTGCGGTCAGGTTCCACGAGCAAATGTTCGGCATCCGGCCCGCGGGCATGTGGCCTTCCGAGGGGTCGGTCGCAGAAGAGATTCTCCCCATGCTGGCCGGAGCGGGGATTAAGTGGATCGGCACTGATGAGGGGGTGCTGGCCCGCTCGCTCGGGATCCATATCGAACGTGATTTTGCCGGCATCATGAAGAACCCCGCGGTGCTCTACAAACCCTATTTGGCGGGCAAGGGGAGCAATCAAGTTTCGGTGGTGTTTCGCGACCATACGCTTTCGGACCTCCTCGGCTTTGTGTACTCCAAGTGGGACTACAAAAACGCTGTTCACGATTTTATTGACAGGCTGCACCGCGTTCGGCGCAGCCTGCCGCAAGGACCGCACCTGGCCTCGATCATTCTCGATGGCGAGAATGCCTGGGAGTATTACCAGAACGACGGCCGCGACTTTTTCCTGTACCTCTACGAACGGCTCAGCCGCGAGCAGGGGCTTCGGTGCGTGAGCGTGGGCGAATACCTGCAGGAGAACCCCGCGCAGACGCAGCTCGAGCGGCTCCATGCAGGCTCGTGGATCAATGAGAACTTCCGGATCTGGATCGGGCACGAGGAGGACAACCGGGCCTGGGACCTGCTGTCACAAACGCGTGATGCCCTGAGCGAGTATGCGTCCCGGGGGGGAGAACCGGCCCGCCTTGAAAAAGCCTGGGAGGAGATATATATTGCCGAGGGAAGCGACTGGTGCTGGTGGTACGGGGACGACCACTTTTCGGAGAATGACGAGGAGTTCGACCTGCTGTTCAGAACACACCTGATGAACGTTTACCGTGTCATTGGCCTCGATGTTCCCGATGAACTGTATGTCCCCATCCTGCGCGAGGACCGGCAGGCGCGTCCGACGGTGGAGTTGACGGCGTTCCTTGCGCCGACCATCGACGGGCGGGTGACGAACTACTTTGAATGGCTGCCTGCCGGTTTCTACGACGTGAGCCAGAGCGGGGGGGCCATGCACCGCGGGGATTCCATTATCACGCATATTTATTACGGATTCGACCTGAAGAACCTGTTCCTGCGCATCGACCCGAGCGGGAACCTCCGCGACGAGAAAGTATCGGAACTTGCCTTCTATGTCAATTTTCTCAGCCCCAAGAGCATGGACATTGAGATGCAGATCGTGCCCCAGGAACGGCGGGTAAGCGCAACGCTGTTTCACGGCGAGAATAGCGAACGGAAACAGGCCGCCGTGATCAATACGGTGGCAGCCTATGAGCTCATCGAACTTGCCGTGCCGTTCGAACTGCTCGGCGTCCAGCCCAATGACGAGGTGCAGTTTTTTATCACGGTCGAACGGGACGGCTCCGAGATCGAAAAATGGCCCTATCGGGGGTTCATCCAGTTCAAGGCGCCGACCGATGATTTTGAGGCCATGATGTGGCAGGTATAGTACAGGTGCTGCCGACGCTCCGGACCGTCGAGATCAGGATATGCCGGGCGCTCAGAGGCGGCCAGGCCGGTGTTGTTACGAGGCTCCTTTCGCGCTTATTACCGATATGCGAAGGAGTTTTTTTACTTCCGAAAAGGCAGTGAATGATGAGTGTTGAAGGTCTTGATATCAGGGGGGCAGAAAGAGCATAATACTGGCCAAAACGCCGGTATTTTCTTGACAACATAAGGTTTTTTTGTATAATGGCACTCTATTAATCTATCTTTATCAAGATATTTCAGGCAGAGGCAATCGTTGACATTTCAGGATCTTATACTTACCTTACAAAACTTCTGGGCATCCAGGGGCTGCGTTATCCATCAACCTTATGATACCGAGGTAGGGGCCGGAACATTCCACCCTGCAACATTTTTGCGGGTTTTGGGTCCTGAACCGTGGAAGGCCGCCTATGTTCAGCCGTCGCGAAGACCGACTGACGGCCGTTACGGAGAAAATCCAAACCGTTTGCAGCACTACTACCAGTTTCAGGTCATTCTGAAACCGCATCCGGAAAACGTTCAGGACCTCTACCTCGACAGCCTGGTGAGCCTTGGCATCAATCCTTTGAAACACGATATCCGCTTTGTGGAGGACGATTGGGAGTCGCCGACCCTCGGCGCCTGGGGACTGGGCTGGGAGGTCTGGCTCAACGGTATGGAGGTCACCCAGTTCACCTATTTCCAGCAGGTGGGCGGCATTGATCTTAAGCCTGTTTCAGCCGAAATTACCTACGGCGTGGAGCGGCTCGCCATGTACCTTCAGGGCGTGAACAACGTTTATGACCTTGCATGGACCAAAGGCGTCAAGTACGGCGATATTCATCACGAGTCCGAAGTCCAGTTCTCAAAATATAATTTTGAGCTGTCCGACCGGGACATGCTCTTCCGGCAGTTCGAGGCCTATGAGCGGGAAAGCGAAAAGCTCGTAAAAGCTGGTGTGGTGCTGCCGGCATACGACTACTGCCTTAAGTGCTCGCACACGTTTAACCTGCTCGATGCCGCAGGAGCGATCAGCGTGACCGAACGGACAGGCTATATCGGCCGCGTCAGGAAACTTGCCCGGCTCTGCGCCCATGCCTATTTGGCTCTGCGCGAGGAAAAGGGATTTCCGATG
>JANPMZ010000155.1:0-4181 GCA_031427195.1 Nitrospirota bacterium | reverse complement strand
CAGGATGAGCCTGCCGATCCCGGCCGCTGCAAGATAGAGCGCAGCCGTCCCGCCCAGACCGCCGACGCCCGCAACGATGGCCGTGGAATTCCTCAGCCGTCTCTGGTGGTCAGGTGTAAAACCCTGAAGCATGAGCTGGCGACGGTATCGTTCATTTTCCTGCTCTGTCACAATGCCGCCTCCCAAGATCACAGAACAAACCTTTGACACGGATCGGGTCCGATAAAGGCTATGATCAAAGCGGATAAAGCCATGACGTTGTCCTGTTTCTTCATAAATAAATCCGCCACTATCCGTGTCTAAGATTTTTTCTGATTCAAGCTTGACGCATTCGTAAAAAGTCATTATCCACCGCCGAGACGCGGAGGCGCGGAGAAAGGCACTTTGAAAATTATAAAGATTTTCCCGGCGTCTCAGCGTCTCCGCGGTTAAATCCGACTTCTTACGAGCCCATCAAGCTTCGTCCATGGCCATTACAACGAATCGTTGTAGTCCTCGCCGATACGCGACATCAGCACTTCAAGCTCCATGTCCTTGTCCTCGCCCAGGATGCCGCAGGCATCGGCGCGACACTGTTTGCAGTGGGTCATCTGCTTGATGAAAGGCCGGCACTGTTCGCGCAGCCTGCTGAGCTCCGCATGCGAGGGCCTTGTCAAGTGTGCAAAATCCGCCTGCGGGATCAGCGGCAAAATGTTCATGAGGTCGGCGCCAAGCTTCCCCGCGCGTTCCGCAATCAGCGGGATCTCGTGATCGTTCACGCCGGGGATGAATACGGTATTGACCTTGGTGATAAGGCCCGCATCGATCGCGTTTTCCAGGCCTTGCCACTGGTTCGCCAGAAGGAGTTTTGCGGCTTCCTTCCCTTCATACCGCCGCCCGTGGTAAATAACCCAGGCATAGACCTTCTCCGCCGTCTCGGGAGTTACGGCATTGATCGTCACGGTCAGGGTCCGTACGCCCGAGGCAAGGAGCTGATCAAGCCGGTCGGGCAGAAGGAGGCCGTTCGTTGAAACGCAGAGCGTTAGGTCGGGATACTCCCAGTGTATCTGTCTGAGCGTCACATAGGTCGGGGCGTTCACGAGCGGATCTCCGGGGCCCGCGATGCCCACCACGCTCAGTTTGTCGCTTCGCTCAATGAGCGCCCGGGTCCGGTCCATTGCCTCGTCCGGCGTCAGGACGCGGCTGGTGATACCGGGGCGGGACTCGTTGGCGCAGTCAAATTTTCTGACGCAATAACGGCACTGTATATTGCAGGCAGGCGCGATCGGCAGATGGACCCTGCCGAACAGATGGTGCGCCTCTTCCGAAAAACAGGGGTGCACCTTCATAATATCTTTGCAAACAGGCCTGACGGTATTCATGGTTTCCTCCTGGGGACAAGCAATAATCCCGTACTCATGCTATAGCAAAATGATTGCCACGGGCTGATCGTTGATTATAAAGGAGTAAAAAAGAGGGGCGGGGAAACACCTGAACGAAGCGAATGCAATTGCATGTTTTTCAGGCAGTGTAAAAAATCAGAGCGACACGTTCCGAGCTCCGGACACGTCAAGCATATATGTACATTGGATGCATTCGTAAAAAGTCGAGACGGCCGTCTTTGCGAGCGTAGCGAAGCAATCTCGTAGCTCGTATGTGCCTGATAAATCGAGATTGCCGCGTCGCTCCGCTCCTCGCAATGACGGCACTGGGGCTTTTTACGAGCTCATCACATTTAACAAGCAGCTTCTTCTGAAAAGCCCCCTCACCCCAGCCCTCTTTCAGGTCAGGGAGAAGGAGCAGGAGTAGCTTCACGTTCTGGTTTTCTAACGAGCGGCATTCTTGACCTCCTCGGTCTCATTCATTAGAAGCCAGGATCTTTCCGAGAGAAGTGCAAAAACCTGAAAGAGCGCGACAAAGGGCTACGGCAACTCTCGGAACTAAAAAACAAGTAGACCTCTCTGTCAAAAAGATGATAAAATGTTCACCAGTGGAGGACATCGCTATGGGAAACAAGGTTAAAACACTGGAAAAAGAGGTTCCGGAACTTTCTCGAGATAAACTTTCTTTTTTTCGTGATTGGTTTGTCAAATTCGATGCGGATGCATGGGATCGTCAGATTGAGTCCGATATTCACTCGGGCAAGCTCGACAAGTTGGCCGCAAAAGCGTTATCCGATCATAAACGGGGGGAGATCCGGGAACTTTGAAGCACTTCGCCTCTCCCGCTTTTTGGGTTTGTTTTGAAGCTCTCCCCGATGCGGTTCAGGAGTTGGCTCGCAGAAACTATGAGCTCCTGAAAGAAAATTCCCTTCATCCTTCCCTTCATTACAAGAAAATTAATAATTATAGATCAGTTCGTATTGGACTCCATTACCGGGCAGTGGCGAATTGTCCAAGGCGGCATACTGTGGTTTTGGATTGGCAAGCACACGGATTATGACAAACTGCTAAACTAAATTGCTACTTATACGGATGTCCATAATTAGGGCGCCACTAAGAGATAGCATTCAATTGTCACACCGGAAATAACTAAAGAAAGGAATATCGGGTTTCGCATGTCCCTTGCCCGAACTACAACTCGACGAATGAATAGACTATTTATCACTCTGATATGCGCGCTGCTCGCCATAGGTGCAGCTGCAGACCGCGCAAGCGCAGAGGCCCCCGAAAAGAGCGACTGGAACGGCTTGTACACCGAGTTCGGCGTGAGGAGCAGGAGCAATACCATACCGGGAGTCATGACGGGTGTCATCGGGATTGTCCATGTGGACATGAGAAGCGGTGCTTCGATCCGGGGAGGTCTTTCGTTCTATACAACCGATGAGAAGCGTGACTTGCTGACCGGGGCGGAACTGGGTATGCGCTTTCATATGGGATCGACCGTTGCGCCCTTTATCGGAATCGGCGGCTTTGTCTGCTCGTCTGAAGAAAGAGTTCACGCGGACAACGATGGGATCGACAATGACAACGACGGAGTTATCGACGAAGCGGGCGAGACCAAAAATCAAGTGAAGGACTTCATTGCCGGCATATATCCCGAGGTCGGTGTTCATTTCTGGCTGTCCAAGAACGTTGGGCTCAACGCAAGCTCGAAATACCATATCACAACCGAGGGACGGAAGTTCTATTATTGGATATCGACGGTGGGTATGTATATGCAGTTTTGAGGAGCGAAGGCGGTGCAGCCGTGCTAAAAAAGCGGTGAACGCTCACCGTTTTTCTGGTATCCCTAGTTTTCTTTTCGTCGCTGTTTATACTATGGTATCGGGGGTCTCTTCTTTAATCTTGACAATGATGACAAGGTTAAAGAAGAGACCCTCTGGCTGTACATTCCTAGAGCAACGTTCTGAGGCAGGCGAGGTGAGTGCGAGTTAATCCCCGGGAATAATAGAAATCCAGCGCAGGCTGGTTCTCGCTGTCCGCAAGAAGTTGCAGTCTCTTAAGCCCCGCGCTCTTACTCCAGACAACGATCTCTTCGAACAAACGCGTACCGATACCTTTGGTGCGAAACTTTTGGTCCACGATCACGTCCTCGATAAGACCGCCCCCCCCTCCTTCTGCCGTGGAAATGAGCGTCTGCACCGTCGCCATGCCGACGACCAGCTCGTCGATCACCGCAACGAGTATCAGCACTTTCCCGGGAGGGTGTGCGATCAGCGTGCTGATACCATGGACCTGCTTTTCCCTGTCCGGGACAAAATCGGACTCGATGGAGAAGAGCTCGGCCAGAAGGTCGCACATCCGCGGGATGTCCCCCGGCCGTGCGTGACGGATGGTGATATTCATGAATTTCAAACTTCAAGCTCCAAACTATAAATCCCAAATAAATTCCAAATACCAATATCAAAATTCAAAACATTTCGGTCATTGGCTCTTTGGTCATTGGATATTATTTGGAATTTGGTGCTTGCCATTTTGGTGCTTCCCTCTCAGAGGCTAACATGCACGTGGCACTTCTTGGTGCAGGTGCGCGCGCAGGCCTCGCACCCGATGCAGTTCTCGGGCCGCGCAACGGACATGACCTTATTGCCCATGTCGTCGCCGAATTCGTCGTCGCCTTCGAAGGGCTTCTCGATCAATTCAAGCACGTCGAAACCGCAGACCTTATAACAGCGGCCGCAGCCGATGCACTTGTCGACCTCGATCGTATCAATGAATTTCGGTGTCCAGGGCTTGCCGCCCCGGGATGTTCCGGTAGTG
>JANPMZ010000154.1:0-11714 GCA_031427195.1 Nitrospirota bacterium | reverse complement strand
CTCAAAAAGGACATCGCGAGGATCGCCGATGGGGATCTTGTTGCCGCGGTTTCACTGAGAGAGGAAGATGAGTTTCAAGAGCTGGCAACGGACATGGACGTAATGCGCAAGGAACTCGGCCGGAAATTAATCAAAATCAAGCAAGGGCATATGGTGCTTTCCTCGGCTGTTTTCGAGCTCCAGAGGGCCATCCTGAAAGGGAATCCTTCAGCGGACCAGGTTGGAGCGCTGAAAGAGGCTGTAATACGCATGAAGGAGGAACTGAATGCGTTTACCTGTTAATCCATTTTCCTCAGTTGCTATTTTTAAAACCGTGAGAAACATTGTTTCCGGCGGCACAGAACTTTGTCGAGAATGGGGAACGGGGCCAGGGAACATAGGGATCGCGAACGTGCGGGAACATACGAATACGTTAGAATTGACATTCATACCCTGACCTCGCCTTTTTTGATGCATGATTCATCCGGTATTCCCCGGTTTTAGATCGATCCTGTCGGGAGCACTTCTCGATACTTGAGTGGATATTCCGGTCCAATTCATGCCTCTGTTTTCCGCACCCGACCCACTTGCTGCGCCCCCCTCTGCCACAAAAATCCTTGACAATACAGGGCCTCTCCCCTATTATTCGTTTTAAGTATTCCCCCTGAGACCACACGATGATAACGACTATTCAAGATGTTCTTAAAGAATTCAAGTCCGACATGGAGCGCATGGAGCACCGCATCCATGAGAGCCTGGGGACCGACGTCGAGCTTATCCGGCAGGTGAGCAAATACATCCTCGGCGCGGGCGGCAAGCGGTTCCGGCCCTTGCTGCACCTGCTCTCGGCGCGGCTCTGCGGATACCGGGACCATAGTGCCGAATATACCCTGGGCGGCGTGGTAGAGTTCATCCACACGGCCTCGCTCCTGCACGACGACGTGATCGACGAAGCCAGTGTCCGGCGCGGCAAATCCTCGGCAAACTCCCTCTGGGGCAACCAGGCCAGCATCCTCGTGGGAGACTACCTGTACTCGAAAGCCCTCTACCACGGCGTCCGCCTCCAGAACCAGCGCGTCATGGACGTTCTCTCCGAGACCACCACGACCATGTCCGAAGGCGAGGTCCTGCAGCTCATGCAGATCCAGAACATCGACATCACCGAGGCCGAATACTATCGCCTCGTCGAGTGCAAAACCGGCGTGCTCATTTCCGCATCGTGCAGGCTCGGCGCCATTATCGGCAAGGCCCCCCTCTCTCAGGAAGACGCACTCACGGCCTATGGAAAAAAGCTTGGGTATGCGTTCCAGATCACCGATGACACCCTCGATTATGCAGCTGACCAGAAACAGCTCGGCAAGGTGCTCGGCAAGGACCTGGCCGAAGGCAAGGTCACGCTTCCGCTCATCTATGCGATCCGCAAGGCCGCTCCCGAAGAAAAAGACCGGCTTACTCGGATCCTGCAGGCAGAGGCCATGACCGACGCGGACCTCAGCTATACCATCGGCCTCATGGAAAAATACGATACGGTCAATGAGGCGCTTGCGGTGGCGCAGTTCTTTTCCGACGGGGCGAAGGCGGACCTGAACCTGTTCCCTGATTCGTCGCCGCGCCAGGCGCTCCTGGCCCTTGCGGATTACGTGGTACAGCGGGAGATGTAATGCACCCTCTCGTAGCCCTGGCGAAAGAAGCGGTTGAGCTCTACATCCGGAACGGGGACATCCTCTCCCTGCCGGAGCACGGCCTGCCCGCCGAACTCACGCAGCAGGCAGGCGTGTTCGTCTGCCTCAAAACAAAAGGCCTGCTCAGGGGCTGCATCGGCACCTTCCAGCCTGCGGAACCCGATGTGGCCCACGAGGTCGTACGGAACGCGATCAGTGCCGCTACCTGCGATCCGCGCTTTACCCGTGTCCGCGACCATGAGCTGGAGGCCCTTGAGTACAGCGTGGACGTGCTGTCGCCGACCGAACCGATCGCGGATAAAAGCATGCTCGACCCGAAGCGCTACGGCGTGATTGTGCAGGCTGGTGGAAGGCGCGGGCTGCTGCTGCCCGACCTCGAAGGCGTGGATACGGCGGAACAGCAGATCGGCATTGCCATGCGGAAAGCGGGCATCGCACCGGGTACGCAGATCCAGCTGTTCAGGTTCGAAGTCAAACGATACCACTGACCTATATTTGTCGTGATAGAGAGGGAGGATAGAAATAACGCATGGAGAGAACGGAACGAAACGAAAAAGACGATTCGCAGAAAGCAAAACTCATCTTCCTGGCACTGGCCGCATTGGTGGTCGTCCTTCTGATCGTAAGCTTCGGTTATGCGAGCAAAGCACGCAACGAGGTGAACGCCAAAAACCAGGAACTCGAACTGGTGAAGCAGGACAACGCCAAACTCGAGCTGATGCTGAAGGACCAGAGCGTGGAAATAGATGCGCTGAAAAAACAGGTCCAGCAGCTGCAGGCAAAAGTTAAAGCAAAACCGGCTCCGAAGAAAAAAGGCCCTGTAGCCAGGACCAAGGCAAAGACAAAGAACAAAACCCGGTAAGAGAACCTCGTGCAATAGAGGGACCGTCTTGAGCGACGATCGTTCACGGGTAGTTCATTGACCAGGTGATGCCATTCCCGGATCGGGAGAACGGAGCTTTCATGAGTAATCAAAAGGCAATACGCTCGTATGAATATAAAAACGATTATTTCTATATCGTCATTCGCCAGGCGCCTGAACTGGGCGCCCAGGCCTACCTGTACTGCTGCGGGATAAAAATCTCCAAGTTCGACCCCATGTGCTGGGGCAAAGCCGGCATCTGCTCGAACCCGGCCTTTAAAGGCCTCCAGCAGTTGCGCGCCGATGTTTCTCATTTCGCGCTGAAAAAGGGCGCGCTCCCGAAGAATGTCGAGCATGTCCCCTGCGGACCGATGACCCCCCGGGGCGACGGCTGGTACCGCGAGAACATCCTGATGATCGACAATGCAACGCCGAAGAACATCCAGGATATCCTGGAGTTCAGCGCACTCGACCTGGTCAAAACGATCCTGGCCGTCTGCTCACCCGACGCCAAGCTCCCGACCAAGTGCCCCAACCCGCCGGCTATGCAGAAATGGCTTGATTCACTGGGCGTAAAAAACTACAAGGAAGTAGCGCCGCCGCCGATCGCGCGGCCGGGGGACCAGAAGTAGAACCTGTCGCCCCACTGATTCAAGAGCAAGTGCATACATATCTTTAAACCCTTCTGCATGTCACCACGAATACACTGAAGGGTTTTTCTTTTATTACTAAAGTGCGGAGCATCATTGATGAAGTCATTAAAAGTCTGTTAAGCCGTCTTTGCGAGCGTAGCGAAGCAATCTCGTAGTTCGTATTTGTCTGATACAACGAGATTGCCGCGTCGCTCCGCTCCTCGCAATGACAGCACGGGGGACTTAAAGGATCACACCGCATCAAGAGAAAGGCGGCACAGGCAATGTCCTCCCTTGCGATCATCAAAGACGACCGGTATCTGGAGCACAATCCCGGCGACGGCCATCCCGAAAATCCGGACCGACTGCGGGTCATCCACGACCTCCTTGACAAGGAATTCGCCAACCTGCCGCGGATCGCACCGCGCCTGGCAACAGAAACAGAGCTCGCGCTGGTCCACGACCCATTCTATATTCAGACCGTGGCGAAAACCGAAGGAAGGGTCCATACCCAGCTCGACCCCGACACCGGACTGTCGGCCCGTTCCTACGAAATCGCCCGTCTTGCCGCAGGCGGCTTGCTCCAGGGTATTGATGCGCTGCTCAATCCGAAATCCGCAATCCAAAATCCGCAATCGATCTTCGCCTTCCTCCGTCCTCCCGGCCACCACGCCGAAGCCGGGCATGCCATGGGGTTCTGTCTTTTTAACAATGTCGCCGTCGCAGCAGCCTATGCAAAAGAACAGTACGGGCTGAAACGGATCCTTATCGTCGACTGGGACCTCCACCACGGGAACGGCACGCAGCATGCATTTTACAACGACCCGTGCGTACTCTTCTTTTCCTCGCACCAGTACCCCTACTATCCCGGCTCGGGCAATTTCGACCAGGTAGGTACGGGCGACGGCGAAGGATTCACCGTGAACGCACCCTTCCCCACGGGCTTTGGAGATGCTGAGTATCTCTCCGTGTACGACCGCATTTTGAGGCCCATTGCGCTCGAATACCAGCCTGAGCTCATCCTCGTATCAGCCGGATTCGACCCCTATTTTGCGGATCCCCTCGGCGGCATGCAGGTGACGGCCGAAGGCTTCGGCGCTCTTGCCGGGCTCGTCAAGGATATTGCAGACAAGACCTGCCGCGGCAAAATGCTGCTTACGCTTGAAGGCGGATATAATCCCCAGGGTCTGCGTGACGGCGTCCGGGCCGTTATTCTGGCCTTGCGGAGCTCAGAAGCTTTGCCGACACAGGTTCATTCCACGCCGGCAGCAGAACAAGTCATGGAGAGGATCGTCAAGGTACAGAAAAAGTATCGGAATAGTCTTCGCTGATCCGCGCTGTTTTCTCAATACATTGATTGACTTATACAAGTCCTATCTGGTATTATTTCAGATGCCTCTCTACACCTACAAAGCCATGCGCGAAGACGGGACTGTTGTCACTGACGAGGCGCTGGCCGCTGATGTCGAACAGTTGCGGCAGGATCTCGTGTCCCGCGGCTATCTGGTAACCTCGTTGCGGGAAAAGAAGCTCGGACTGGGCAGCACCCGCGGCACTGCCAAGGACTTTCTCATCTTTAACCAGGAGTTTGCCACGCTCATCAAGGCAGGGCTTCCCATTGTGCAGTCTCTGGAGCTTCTACTTAAGCGGACCGAAAAGCAGGGTTTCCATGCCGCTCTTGCCAGCATCCTGCACGATATCCGGTCGGGCGCCGCGCTCTCGGACGCCATGGCGAACCACCCTGCCTATTTTTCTCCGCTCTATACGGCAACGGTCCGCGCCGGGGAAAAGAGCGGCGCCCTTGTTGAGGTGGTCCTCCGTTTTATCGTGTATCAGAAAAAGATGCTTGCCATCAAGCGCAAACTGGTCACGGCGCTGGCTTACCCGGCCTTCCTGGTGATGGCGCTGGGCGCCGTGCTGCTGCTCTTTTTCCTGTACATCATTCCCAACTTCACCCAGATGTACGGCGACAATGGCGGTGAGCTCCCCTTCCTGACCGAGCTGCTCGTATCGTTCACCAGCACGCTCACGACCTATGCCCCCTTCATTTTTCCCGGCATCCTTGCCGCCGGCTTCGGCATTTACTTCTGGCAACGGACCGCCAGGGGCAAGACCGCGCTCGACGGCTTCGTGCTCAGGATCCCGCTCGTCCGTACGCTGGTGACCCAGTATATCCTGGCGCAGCTCACGCGCACGCTGGCCTCGGTGCTCCGCGGCGGCATCCCGCTGGTCGAGGCGCTTAACACCACCGCAGGCGTGATCTCCAACTCCGTGGTCGCGGGGCGGCTCACCGACGCCCGGCAGCAGGTGATCGAAGGGGTGAGCCTGGCGGGCGCCTTTGAACGTACCCGGATCGCGCCCGATATGACCGTGCGGATGATCGAGGTGGGCGAGTCCTCAGGCGATCTGCCGCAGATGCTCGAGGATGTGGCTGAATTCTACGACCAGGAAGTTGAGAACCGGCTCACCCTGCTCACGACCATGATCGAGCCGGTGCTCATGCTCACCATGGGCCTCGTCATTGCGGTGATCGTGGTGGCGCTGTATCTTCCGATATTCGAAATGGGGGCGCGCCTCAAATGACATCCTTCAGAAGAAAAAGGCTCGGCGAGATCATCGTTTCCAAGGCGCTCGTCACGCAGGAGCAGATCAACGAGCTCCTGGCAAGGCCCACCAGTCATGGAAAGCGCATCGGCGAGCTTTTAGTCGCCGACGGAATCATCACCGAGGAGGCGCTGGCCCAGGCGCTGGCCGAGCAGCGCGACCTGCGCTACCTCGACCTCGCGGAGTTCCGCATCAACCCTGCCTTCTTCGAAAAAATCCCGGTGGAGCTCATGCAGCGCTACCAGTTCGTGCCCGTCGAGGAGACGGACGGCGGCGGCATCGTCGTGGCTATGACCGACCCGAACAACATCCCGGCCATCGATGAGCTCGAGATGATCCTTGACCGTCCGGTGGACGTCTGCGTCAGCACCACCTCGGCCATCATGGCGGTGGTCAAGCGGAGCGGCACCTCAGAGCGGGTGCTCCACACCGTGACGGAGGACTTCAAGCTCAACCTCGTCAAGGAGCAGGAGAACGGCGAGGAGGTCCTGTCGCTGGAGAGCATCGACAAGGACGAAAGCCCTATCGTCAAGCTCATGCACACCACGATCTTCGACGCCATCCAGCGGCGCGCCAGCGACATCCATATCGAAACGACCGACAAGAACGTGGTGATCAAGTATCGCATCGACGGCGTGCTCTACCTTGCCACCGAACCGATCGACATCAAGTTTCACAGCGCCATCGTGTCGCGCCTCAAGGTCATGAGCGACCTCGACATCGCCGAGCGCCGGGTGCCCCAGGACGGCAGGTTTAAGATCCGGACCGGCGGCAAGACCATTGATTTCCGCGTCTCGATCCTGCCCAGCGCCTTTGGCGAGGACGTGGTCATCCGCATCCTGGACAAGGAATCCATCACCGCCGGCGTGAACACGCTGAAGCTCGAAAACCTCGGCTTCGACGAGAACGACCTGCGCCGGTTCCGAAAAAGCATCCGCGAACCCTACGGCATGGTCCTCGTCACCGGCCCCACGGGCAGCGGCAAGACCACGACGCTTTACTCGGCCCTGACCGAGATCAACACCGGCGAGGACAAGTTCATCACCATCGAGGACCCGGTGGAGTACCAGCTGCGCGGCGTCGTGCAGATCCCGGTGAACGAAAAGAAGGGGCTCACCTTTGCGCGCGGCCTCCGCTCCATTCTGCGCCACGACCCGGACAAGATCATGGTCGGCGAGATCCGCGACGCCGAGACCGGCCAGATCGCGGTCCAGTCCGCGCTTACGGGACACCTGGTCTTTACCACGGTGCATGCCAACAACGCCTTCGACGTGCTCGGCCGCTTTCTGAACATGGGCATCGAGCCCTACAACTTCGTATCCTCGCTCAACTGCATCCTGGCCCAGCGGCTCGTGCGCATCCTCTGCGTGCACTGTAAAAAGCCGGTCGCGCTTTCGCGCAAGGAGCTCACTGACTCGGCCATGGACGCCGAACTGTACCATGACCATGTGTTTTACGAGGCCCCCGGGTGCAAAGAATGCAACTTTACGGGGTTCCGCGGCAGGAAGGCGATCACGGAATTCCTGGACCTCTCGGACCGCATCAGGGAAATGATCATCGAAAAACGTCCGTCATCGGAGCTCAGAAAAGTCGCGATCTCCGAAGGCATGACCACCCTGCGCCAGTCCGCCATTGCCAAGGTCCTGGCCGGCGCAACCACCCTGAGGGAGATCAACCGGGTGACGTTTATCGAATAGAGAATTCATCAGAAAATCATTCTCCACCGCCGAGACGCAGAGACGCAGAGAAAATCATTATTTTTTTAAATGCTTTCTCAGCGCCTCCGCGTCTCGGCGGTTAAATCCGACTTTTAAAAGACCATCACTCCTATGACCACATCGATCATGAAAATAAAACCTCTCATGCTTTCCGTATTGCTGCTCTGCGGCTCCTTCCCGGCCCTGGCACAGGAAGGGAGCAGCGAGGGGTTCTGGTTCCCCCAGGGCACCAACCCGGCAGGTGAGGCCTTTGCACAACAGACCGATCCGGCTGCGGCTGCTTCCGATGGTCCTTCGGCCGTGCTCAGGACCGGCATAAAAAAAGGCGTCCGCGGCACTACGCTCGATGCAGAGCTCTTTGCCGGACCCGATGCCGCCGTGCTCAAAAGCGGGTTCTTTGAACCATGGCCCGCCCTGCTTTCCGCTGTTCACGAACCGAGCGTCCTGGTGGACAGCAGCGAGGTCGCCGGGCTTGAAAAGACCAAACCGTTCCTGATCATCCCGTCAGGCGGCCTGTTCGGCCATGCCGCTTCAGAGTTCTTCAAAGCAAGTCTGGCTTCTTATGCGCGGTCAGGCGGCGTCATCATCGTCTTTGCCCAGCAGAATGGCGGCGATCTTGCGGCCCTGCCCGTGCCCGAGGGCTCAAAGACCGCATTGAGCGGCGCCGGCTGGGCACAGGACAACAATCCGCTTTTCCGCGCCTCATCGGTACAGTCCCCGCACCCCCTGCTGAGCGGAACAAGGAAAAGCATACCGGACATCGAAACCAGCGGGTACCTGACCTCCTGGCCTGAAAAAGCACAGATCGTACTGGCCCGGCCTGACGGGTATCCGACGCTGATCGTCTATCCCGTGGGTGCAGGCTGGATCGTGGTGACGACGCTCTTTACGGACTATTCTTTTGGCCAGGGCAGATTGGAGCAGAACGAAAAGACGCTTCTTCGAGACCTCATAGCATGGGCTAAAGCACCTGAAATAATCCTACAGGCCATCGCAGGCCAGCAACTGGACGCACACCTCCTGATCCACGGCCCGGCCCAGGGAGAGGCCTCTGCAGCCAGGATCTCCATCGTGGGCCCCGGCAAAACAGCAGCCCCAGACCAGATCGTGAAACTCCCGGCCATGCAGGGAAAAACCATGCTCCTGCCTTTTTCCTGCACGATCCCCGCAGATCTGCTTCCCGGCAACTACCATCTGGAATATGTGCTGCTCGATGCCGCGGGCAGGACCATCACCACAGCAGCCGAAGCTGACACAGGCCGGTTCTCCCTTGGCCAGCCTCCGGTGGCAGCGCCCCTCCAAAAACAAAAGCTGCCCATGCTCCCCTTCCCGCTGACCTTTCGCGTTGAACCCCTGCAAGAGCAGGCCGTCGGCAGCCTCTCGGCAACCGTGGTAATAACTGCTTTAGATACATCGGGCATCGCGCAGAACCAGGACTTTTTCATGCGCATGGCAGGCCAGGAAAAAACGTTCCGGCTCACTGCGGATAAAGCGCGGCTCACCTTTGAACTTTCAACGCGCGATGCCGCTGCACGGGTCGCGTATACGATCTATCACTCGAGCGGAAGATCGCTGACGAGGGGAAGCCTCCCCGTTGGCGCGGCTGCCAAAGGCCTCTCCTTTGACCGGGCCGTAGCACGCGCGGGCCAGAAAACGAAAGCTCTGGTCAGCGGTGTGGGCCTGGGCGAACTCACCCTGACCGGACCCGGCGTAGTTGCCACCCAGATGGTCGTTGATACAGGCGCCTTCGATGTTGCCCTGCCCAAGGACCTGCCCACCGGCATCTATCCCGTCATGTGGAGCCTGCAAAAACGGGACGGCAGTTCCCGTGAGGGCGAGGAGCTGCTGGCCATCAGCGGCTATAGCGTGACCATTCAGGATGCCATCGTCCGAAAGCGTTCTGAACCCGGCTCGCTCGGCCTGATCGCCCTGCTCCGGGTCAATGCATCAACGCCGCTCCCGGTTACGGCAAAACTTCTGCTCCGGGGGCCCGACGGAAAGACGCGGCCGGCCAGCGAAAGCCCGATCACCCTGACCACCGGCCTGCAGGAGGTCTTGCTGCCGATCACGACCAGGATCAACCAGGCCGGCATCTGGGAGCTATTCTACAGCCTCTCGACCAGCCTTCCGGAAGGTCCGGGCCTGCCCACCGAACCCGTGTCCGTGGCTTCGGGCCGCGCGCTCTTTGACGCGGGGAATGCCGCGGTCCTGGGCCTCGCCACGGACCAGCCGCTCTACTATGAACCATCGGGCCTGGTCGCGGTCTCGGCCTATGTCTATGGCACGGGAAAAGCAAAGTTCGAGTTGTTCCTCGACAATAAGCGCATACACAAAAACCGGATCGAACTTGCAGGCGCTGCAATCCAGATAATTCCCGTACCGGAACTCGCACCCGGTACGCATACGCTGAAGGCAACCCTTGCCGATGATCCACTCGAAAGCGCCAAAGAATACACCATCATCTATGGCGCACATTTACCCGACCTTACGGTCACCATCCAGGCCCCAACGCCTGCGGGAGCGGTCCTCCCCGTCGGCATCGGGGTCAGAAACGACGGCAAGAGCACGGCCGGTCCGAGCCGTCTCGCCCTCTATGACGGCAATCCCGCAACAGGGGGAACGCTGATCGAACAGGTCGAGGTTCACAAGCTCGTACCCGACGATTCGCAGGTGGTCCTCATTAATTGGTCGCTGTTTAAAAAAAGCGGGGCCCACACGCTCTACGCCATTGCCGATATCGATCATGCGGTCATCGAATCTAATGCAGGCAATAACAGTGCCTTTGTCGAGGTGCAGGTCCCTGACCTGCTGCTCGGAGTTTACCCGGGCAAGAGTTCCTTCAGTTCCGGTGAAGATATCGCTGTCGCCTTCACGGCAGTGAACCTTACCAAGGCCTCGTATAAGGACCTTGCCATGACCTTGCAGCTTATGAGCCCGGCCGGCAAGGCCGTTCACACTGACGCGATCAGGATCGACGAACTATCCCCTGGCAAGGAGCAGCGCATCGACCGTTCATTCCGGCCGGAAGCGCTGCCCATCGGGACCTACAAGCTCGCGGTCCAACTCTCACGGGAAACTCCGCTGGCGTCGAAGACCGTCGACATCAGCATCCTTCCCACGCTGGCAGTAAGCGGCACGCTCGAGAACACCCCGGAAACAGCTGCCCGGTGCCGTCCCTTCACGCTCCAGTACAAAGCCGCAAGCACAGGGAACCTTCCCGTATCGACCGGGACCCTCATGATCGAGATCAGAGGGGCAAACGCGGCGCAGCCGCTTTTCATTCGTCAGCTTCCCTTTACGGAGAAAGCCGCCACTCTGACCATCGACAGCGTGGAATTATCCCAGGGGACCTATACGATCCAGCTCAAGGCAGCGGTAACCAACCAAACCCAAAAAATTTCCCGGGACCTGCTGTTGGCCGAGCGCCCGCTGATCGTCAAGGGTCCCCTCACGGTTCTGAGATCAGGCTCCCCCTTCCCGCGTGTGCTCATCTGGCAGGGTACTGCGGGATCGACCCTGGAGCGCGCTTTGTCCGAAGCCATCATGAAACAGGCCTTTGAACAAGAGGGGTATTACACCAAGATCGTGACCAATGCCGCGGACTTTGCCGCGCAGGCCAGGAGCAACCTGTTCAATATTTATGTCCTGTTCGAGACCAGTGAGAACCTTCCGCAACCAGACTGGCTGCGTGAAAAGCTGCATCAGGGCCAGGGGCTCGTCCTGATCGGTTCCGATGAGGGGATACGAACAGCAGCTGAAGCCTTCGGCTTTACCTTCAAGAAGGGCAGGTCGGACGAGAGCAATGCCCTGCTCACCGTTGCCCGTGAAGCGGGATTCGGCCTGTCCGGCACGGTCCCGGTGACCGGCCCGGTCCTGGAGGCGCAGAAAAAAGACGTGTCTGCGGCCGCAACCTTGAACAGCGCCAATCAGCCCGTGATCCTGATCGACCGGAGCGAAGGCGGCACGATCATGCTTGCGCCCTTCTCCTTTGTGCGCTCATCACGAGACACCGGGACCGTCCCGCTCTATAGCCTGCTGCTCAGAAACACCGTGCTGCATGCCCTTCCCATGAACGATCCCGGCGACAAGACCTCGCGCGAAACAGCGCTTTCCTCTTCCACCGGCCCGATACGCGCAAAGATCGTCGAAACACTGCCGCCAGGAGCAAAGCTGCTCTGGCAGAACCAGGGAAGCCGGTTCGAAAACAACGCTCTAACCCTTGAACTCACCGTTGACC
>JANPMZ010000153.1:0-7673 GCA_031427195.1 Nitrospirota bacterium | reverse complement strand
ACTGCTTGGACTTGACCCGCTTTATGTAGCGAATGAAGGCATTCTCATTGCTATTCTCGATAAACAGCACACTGAGTCCGTAGTCTCGGCCATGAAAAACCATCCCTATGGCCGGAACACCGCGATCATCGGTGATGTGGTTGAAGCGCCGTCAGGCGTGGTGCTGCTCGAAACGTCCATTGGTGGCAGCCGTATTATTGATATGCTGCCGGGCGAACAGTTGCCGAGGATCTGTTGAGGTTTTTGCCATTAGCATCAGTTAACGACTACTTCCTGTACATGTTGCTCGTCTATACGAATAAAATATGCATGTTACGACATGATTATGTGAGAGTTTCTGTTTTTCGTAGGTCGGGTAGAGCAGCGCAAAACCCGACAGACTTGCGGGTCGTTTAATAGTTTGAGTAATGCCGCGCGATGTGCGGGCACTTCAGAAGAATGTTGGGTTTCACTTCATTCTACCCAATCTACCACTGGAAAGCCGCGCACAAGTCGAACGACTGGAAGCTGGTTGAGGCGATTGCGGTTTAGTCGGGCGTTGGGAGATACCCATAACTTGAAAGAGAACGAGCAATGAGCATTCTCGACGAAGAATATCGGAAAACCGTGTGCGGGAAAACCGCATGCACGGTTTGATGAGGGAGGGTTGGCCAAGGCGGCAATGGTTTTGCGCATCGGAGAAAGGATAGTAATCATTAATTCTTCTGAACTACTCGGAACCCACAGTTGTAGGTGTACTTGATAAATCAGGGGAGTGTGCACAAATTGTGAAAAGCCATTGAACGGATGTATGCTTCTTCTGCTCGCGATTTGCACCTCTTCTTGTGGTAAGATAAATCTTGACAGAAACTGTCCGTTAGGTTATTGTACGCACGTTGCAGCGATTCTCTTTAAGTCTGGCCCTGTGAGGCCAGGAAGGGCATGAAATGAAAAATTTTAACGGCAGAATACTGCTTTACTATGCTTACGCAAGCCTTCTTTCCATTTAAGAAAGAAGGCTTTTTTGCGTCTTTTTAAAGAGTTAGCCTGGAGAGTTGAGTACGATGACAATGAATCCAAAAGAAAAGGCACTGATCCTCGATAAAGCCGGTATTGACCGGGCGCTCACCAGGATCGCCCATGAGATCCTGGAAAAGAACAAAGGCGCTAAGGAACTGGTCCTCGTCGGCATCCAGCGGGGTGGTGTGCATATTGCCAAGCGGCTCGCTGCCAAGATCAGGCAGATCGAAGGCGTGGAGCCGCCGGTGGGCAGCCTCGACATCACCATGTACCGCGACGATCTTGCAACCCGCAAGTCCCAGCCGGTGCCGCAGGCCACGGACATCACCTTTGACATCCAGGGCAAGATGATGGTGCTCGTTGACGACGTGATCTTTACGGGCAGGACCATCCGGGCCGCTTTGAACAGCATCATGGACTACGGCAGGCCGCACCGCATTCAGCTTGCCGTGCTGGTGGACCGCGGGCACCGGGAGCTGCCGATCCGCGCTGATTTTGTCGGGAAGAACCTCCCGACTTCTGCAAAAGAGAAGGTGGAAGTGATGCTGGCAGAGGACGGCGGGGAAGAGAAAGTCGTGATTTTGGAAGAATAGGTGGAGCATTGCGGATTTCGGATTGCGGATTGCGGATTTTAAAAACCAACATTTTACGGCTTAAAAACCCCATAATGCTTAACTAAGAAGGGTGTCCATGAGCTTAAGTTCAAAAGACCTGCTTGGCATGAAGGGCATGACCGCGGAAGAGATCAATCTCATTCTGGACACGGCTGCCACGTTCAAGGACGTGTCCGAGCGGGACATCAAGAAGGTGCCGACGCTTCGCGGCAAGACCGTGATCAACCTTTTCTACGAGGCAAGCACGCGGACGCGGACCTCCTTTGAGCTTGCGGGCAAGCGTCTTTCGGCTGACGTGATCAATATCACGACCTCGACCAGCAGCGTGGTCAAGGGGGAAACGCTGCTCGATACGGCCCGGAACATCGAGGCCATGAAATGCAATATCATCATCATTCGACATCCCTGTTCGGGCGCGCCCGAGTTCCTGTCCACGCGGCTCAAGAGCGCCGTGATCAACGCCGGCGACGGTTTCCACGAGCATCCCACGCAGGCGCTGCTTGATATGTTCACCATGCGTGAAAAGCTTGGCAGGCTCGATGGGCTCACCGTCGCGATCGTTGGCGACATCGCCCACAGCAGGGTGGCCCGCTCGAACATTTACGGGCTCCTCACCATGGGAGCGAAGGTCCGGGTCTGCGGCCCGGCCACCATGATCCCATGCGGGATCGAGAACATGGGCGTCGAGGTCAATTTCAACATGGACCGTGTTGTTGAAGGCGCTGATGTGATCATGATGCTGCGGCTCCAGGTCGAACGGCAGGTCGCCGGCCTCTTTCCGGGAGTGCGCGAGTATGCCCGGTTCTACGGATTAAACCAGGCGCGGCTCGCTTGCGCCGCAAAGAACGTGCTGGTCATGCATCCCGGCCCCATGAACCGCGGTGTGGAGATCGCATCGGATGTGGCGGATGGCACGCCGGTCATTCTCGACCAGGTCACGAACGGCGTGGCGATCCGGATGGCGGTCATGTTCCTGCTGACTGGCGGGACGAAGGCGGAAGCATAGTCAATTGCGGATTGCGGATTTCGGATTGCGGAATAAAAAGGCTTAATCATGAATATTATAATTAAAAATGGGCACATCAGCGATCCTGCCAGTAAGGTTGATGAAAAGCTGGACATCCTGATCTCGGACGGCAAGATCGCGAAGATCGGTAAGTCGGGTTCTATCTCGTCGGACGACGCGCAGATCGTTGATGCGGCAGGAAAGCTGGTCGTACCGGGGCTCATCGATATGCATGTTCACTTGCGCGAACCCGGGTTCGAATATAAGGAAACGATCGCGACCGGAACAGCTGCTGCAAAGGCCGGCGGCTTCACGTCGGTCTGCTGCATGCCGAACACCGATCCGGTGAACGACAACCGGTCGGTGACTGAGTTCATCCTGTCACAGGCTGCACAAGAATCCTTCGCCCGCGTATTCCCCATCGGCGCGATCACCAAGGGGTCGAAGGGCGAAGAACTGTCCGAAATGGGCGAGTTGCGGGGTGCGGGCTGCGTGGCGGTCTCGGACGACGGCAGGCCGGTGATGAATGCGGCCATCATGCGGCGGGCCATGGAGTATGCGCGGGTCTTCGACCTCCTGGTGATATCGCATTGTGAAGACAGCTCGCTTTCGGCCAAAGGCGTCATGAACGAAGGCTTTGTCTCGACCGAGTTGGGGCTTGGCGGGATACCGCGTTCGGCCGAAGACGTTATGACCGCGCGTGACATCTCGCTTGCCGAGCTGACCGGCGGGAGGGTGCACATCGCCCATGTCAGCACCGTTGGTTCGGTGGACTTGTTGCGTGCGGCAAAGGCGCGCGGCGTGAAAGTTACGGCAGAGACCTGTCCGCACTATTTTACGTTAACCGATGAGGCGGTGCGGGGTTACAATACCATGGCAAAAATGAACCCGCCGCTTCGGACTGCCGGGGATGTTGCGGCAATCAAGGCCGGCCTCAAGGACGGGACCATCGACGTGATCGCCACGGACCATGCCCCGCATGGCATGGACGAGAAGTCCGGCGAGTTCGATTATGCGCCCTTTGGCATCGTGGGGCTTGAGACGGCGCTGGGGCTCTCGCTCCAACTGGTTAAGGAGAAGGTGCTTACCCTGCAGGAAGTCATCTGCAAGCTGAGCATCAATCCTGCATCAGTCCTCAAGATCGGTAAGGGGACCCTCCATGCGGGCGCAGACGCTGATATTACGATCATCGATCCGGACCTCCAGTGGACCGTGGATTCATCTCTATTTAAATCAAGATCAAAGAATACGCCGTTCAACGGATTGAAGCTTACGGGCAGGGCAGTTCAGACGATCGTCGGGGGAAGGGTCTGAAATCGCGGATTGCGGCTTGCGGAATGGAAGGCACGATATGAAAAAAGCGATACTTGCATTGGCGGACGGCTGGGTTTTCGAAGGGACATCCTTCGGAGCCGAGGGGGAGACGACCGGTGAGGTCGTGTTCAATACCAGTATGACCGGGTACCAGGAGATCCTGACCGATCCGTCCTACAAGGGCCAGATCGTCACCATGACCTACCCGCAGATCGGGAACTACGGAACGAACGATGAAGATGTCGAGTCATCCCGGCCCTGGGTCGAAGGGTTCATTGTGAAGGAATATCTGGACTTCCCGAGCAACTGGAGGTCCAAGCGCAGCCTGCATACCTATCTCGCCGAAAAGAAGATCGTCGGCATTCAGGGGATCGACACCCGGGCGCTTACGCGCCACATCCGCGATGTGGGGGCACAGCCGGGCGTGATCTCGACCACGGACCTGGATCCATTGAGCCTGGTTGCCAAGGCAAAGGCCCTTCCCAAAATGAATGGCCTCGACCTGGCGCAGCATGTTACCTGCAAGAAACCTTATTCATGGAGCGAAAGCACCTGGGACCTCGGCACCGGGTACGGGACAAAAGCAGCGTCGCGGTACCGCGTGGTTGCTTACGATTACGGCATCAAAAGAAACATTCTCCGCCTGCTTACGGATGCAGGCTGTGATGTCACCGTGGTGCCGGCAACCATGCCGGCCGAAGAAGTGCTTGCCATGGATCCCGACGGCGTGTTCCTGTCGAACGGCCCCGGCGATCCCGAGCCGTGCACTTATGCCATCGAGAACATCAAAAAGCTGCTCGGCAAGAAACCGATCTTCGGCATCTGCCTGGGACAGCAGCTGTTGGGCCTCGCCCTGGGCGGCAAGACCTACAAGCTCAAGTTCGGCCACCGCGGCGGTAACCAGCCGATCATGGACCTTACGACGCGCAAGGTAGAGATCGCTGCTGAAAATCATGGTTTTTCTGTTGACCTGGAAACAGTCAAGGACCAGGTTGTCATGACGCATCAAAACCTGAACGACAAGACCTGCGAAGGAATTCAGCATAAGACGCTCCCCGCCTTTTCCGTGCAGTACCATCCCGAGTCTTCGCCGGGTCCGCATGACAGCCGGTATCTGTTCCAGCGGTTCGTGGATATGATGGAGAAACATAAAGCTTAGAAATATTACCGCGGAGACGCCGAGACGCAGAGGAAATCTTTAAATTTACGAGGTGCCTTTCTCAGCGCCTCCGCGTCTCTGCGGTGAAAAGGTTTTAATGGTTTCTCAGGTTGAATTAGATCGTCGCATTGAGGCCGCCTACCAGCTTCTCGAACGCTGCCGCGTCTGCCCCCGCGAATGCGGCGTGGACCGGCTCAAGAACGATAAAATAGGTTTTTGCAGGTCCGGTCTGAATCCGGTCGTCTCGAGCGCCAGCGCTCATCATGGCGAAGAGCCGCCGCTATCGGGAACCAAAGGCTCAGGAACGATCTTTCTGGCGAACTGCCATATGAAGTGCGTCTATTGTCAGAATTACCCCATCAGCCAGCTGGGGAACGGTGTTGAAAAGACGCCGGCAGAGCTTGCCTGCCAGATGCTCTGGCTGCAGGAGCAGGGCTGCCATAATTGTAACCTGGTGACGCCGACGCACTTTATGCCGCAGATACTCAAGGCCTGGGGGCTCGCCCGTGAGCGGGGTTTCATCCTGCCGCTGGTGTACAACACGAGCGGCTACGACTCAGTGGAGGCGCTCCGGCTGCTGGACGGCATCGTCGATATCTATCTCCCGGACATGCGCTACTCCGATGACCGCGTTGCAATGCTCTATTCCCTAGCGCCGCACTATGTTGCGGTCAATAGGGCGGCAGTACGGGAGATGTTCAGACAGGTCGGCAACCTTGAACTCGATGCACATGATATAGCGAAACGTGGGCTCATTATTCGCCACCTGGTGCTGCCAGGCGGGCTTTCGGGGACCGAGGGCGTCATGAAGTTCCTGGCTGAAGAGATCTCGAAGGATGTACATATCAGCCTCATGTCCCAGTACTTTCCGGCATACAAGGCGAGCGAGTTCAAAGAGCTTTCGCGAAGGACCACAACAGAGGAGTACGAAGAAGCCTACAGGACCATGGAACAGTACGGATTGGAGAACGGCTGGGTGCAGGAGCAGGAATAAAAGTTCGAGGTTTGGAGTTTAACGTTCGGAGTTAAGGAAGGGATACATGCCGAAACGGACAGACATAAAGAAAATTCTTATCATCGGTGCAGGACCCATCGTGATCGGCCAGGCCTGCGAGTTCGACTACTCGGGAGTGCAGGCTTGCAAAGCGCTCAAAGAAGAGGGTTATGACGTTGTGCTGGTGAACTCCAATCCGGCCACGATCATGACCGATCCTGAGATGGCGTTCCGCACCTACATCGAACCGATCACTCCCGCAGTGGTCGAGAAGATCATCGAGCGTGAGCGGCCCGATGCGTTGCTGCCGACCATGGGCGGGCAGACGGCGCTTAACACGGCAGTTGCGCTTGCTGAGCTGGGAGTGCTCGATAAGTATAAGGTGGAGCTGATCGGCGCCAAGCTGTCGGCCATCAAAAAAGCCGAGGATCGTGAGCTGTTCAAAAAAGCAATGGAAGACATCGGTCTTGAGGTGCCGAAGAGCGGTATTGCCACGAACCTGGACCAAGCCTTCGAGATCCTTGAGATGGTGGGCTTTCCCGCGATCCTGCGGCCTGCCTTCACCCTGGGCGGCACGGGCGGCGGGATCGCCTACAATCGGGAAGAATTCACCGAGTTGATCACGCGCGGTCTTGAGGCAAGCCCCGTGAACCAGGTCCTGGTCGAGGAATCGATCATGGGGTGGAAGGAGTATGAGCTCGAGGTCATGCGCGATGCCAAGGACAATGTGGTCATTGTCTGCTCCATCGAGAACCTCGACCCCATGGGCATTCATACGGGCGACAGTATCACCGTGGCGCCGGCGCAGACGCTTACGGACAAGGAATATCAGCTCATGCGCGATGCGTCCCTCAAGATCATCCGCGAGATCGGCGTGGACACCGGAGGATCGAACATCCAGTTCGGCGTGAATCCCGACAACGGCAGACTGGTCATCATCGAGATGAACCCTCGGGTGTCGCGCAGCTCCGCACTGGCGTCAAAGGCCACGGGTTTTGCCATTGCGAAGATCGCGGCGAAGCTGGCCGTGGGCTTTACCCTTGACGAGCTCACGAACGACATCACCAAGGCAACGCCGGCGTCGTTTGAACCGACCATTGACTATGTGGTGGTCAAGTTCCCGCGCTTTGCCTTTGAGAAGTTTCCCCAGGCCGACGCCACGCTGACCACGCAGATGAAATCGGTAGGCGAGGCCATGTCCATTGGCAGGACCTTTAAAGAGGCATTCCAGAAGGCGCTCCGCTCGCTCGAGATCGACCGCTATGGTCTGGAATCGCGGCGCGATCGGGACGGCGATGCCGAACAGGGGCTGGCTGACATCCGCCAGAAGATCCGCATTCCGAACTGGGAGCGGCTCTGGTATGTTGCCGACGGGCTCCGCCAGGGCATGAGCGTGGATGAGATTTTCTCGCTTTCGAAGATCGATGTCTGGTTCCTGTATCAGATCAAGCAGATCGTGGATATGGAAAAGGTGTTGGCCGACCAGGGCGCGCATATTTTGAGCGATCGGACCCCCTCCCTGGACCATCCGCTCAGGAAGGCAAAAGAGTACGGCTTTTCCGACCGCAGGCTTGCCCGGTTGTTCAC
>JANPMZ010000152.1:0-8665 GCA_031427195.1 Nitrospirota bacterium | reverse complement strand
AGAGTACGACGCGCTTATCCGCGAAAACCGCATCTTCCTGGGCCGCACCGTGGGCATCGGCGTGATGACCGCCGAGGAGGCGATCAATTACGGACTGACCGGGGCCTCGCTCAGAGGGTCGGGGGTGAACTACGATCTTCGCAAAGTGGAGCCCTACGCCGCTTATGATAAAGTGGAATTCGACGTGCCCCTCGGCAAGAACGGCGACGTGTACGACCGGTACCTTGTGCGCATCAACGAGATGCGCCAGAGCAACCGGATCATCAAGCAGTGCCTTGCCATGATGCAGCCAGGCCCGGTCATGACCGACGACCCGCGATACGCGATCCCGGAAAAAACGAAGGTCATGCAGAGCATGCAAACGCTGGCGCATCAGTTTGTGCTTATGAGCAAATGGGCGCCCATGCCCAAGGGCGAAGTGTACGTGGCCACCGAGGGCGCAAAGGGCGAGCTTGGCTTCTATATTGTAAGCGACGGAAGCGGCAGGCCGTATCGCATCAAGATTCGCGCCGCCTCGTTCGTGAATCTAAGCGCTATTCCGAAAATGGTGACCGGCCACATGGTGTCGGACGTGGTGGCCTGCATCGGCACGATAGACATCGTGCTCGGTGAGTGCGACCGATAGAGGAGAGTGTCGCCGGATGAATTTGCGAGAGATCATCAACCTTCTTCATGCCGATGTTCTGGTCGGGGACGGCCTCGTCGACGAGATCGAGGTGGACCGGTGTTACAGCGCCGACCTTATGAGCGACGTGCTCGGTCGTTCTCACGCGAACGGCATCTTAGTCACGGGGATCACGAACCCCCAGGCGATACGGACGGCTGATATTGCCGATATCAAGGCGGTCTGCGTGGTGCGCGGTAAACAGCCGGACGCGGAGACGGTGGCCCTGGCAAAACAGAAGGATATACCTCTTTTCATCACGAAAATGGGAATGTTCGAGGCGTGCGGCATCCTGTATACGAATGGGCTCCGAGGAGTGGCCGAGCGGCAATAGGCGATGGCATTACCGCATAAAGAGCAGGGGCCGCCGGACCGGATGACCAAGACCCAGGAAATGGTCTACGAGCTTACGGTCGGCGAGGTCATGCCTCCGACGATGGTCACCGTGGCTCCGGAGCAGACCATGGCGGAACTCAGGGTCCTGTTGCGCGACAACCGCCTGTCGGGCACACCGGTGGTCGAGAACGGGAAGCTCGTGGGGATGATCAGCATCGAAGATCTGATCAATGCTCTTACCGACAACGCGATCAACGCTCCCATCCGGGAGAGGATGAAGACCAAGGTTGAATGTCTGTATGCCGATGAACTGCTGGTTCACTGCATAGCAAAGTTTTCCAAACTCGGTTACCGGCGGTATCCTGTATTGAACCGGGACAATGAACTGGTCGGTATCATCACCAAGGGGAGCATCGTAGAAGGCCTCCTCAAGAAGCTCGAGGTGGAATACGAACAGGCCGAGTCAAAAGTGGCCGTCGCGCGTCAGCGGCCTACCATGAAGAAGTTCTTTGAGGATGTATCTGCTGACGAGATCAGCTTTACCTTCAAGTATAATGTCGCCGGCCGGTCCCTGAAGGACGCGGGCAAGGCGGCCAGCGAACTGAAGAATGCGCTCAAAAAACTGGGTGTCTGTCCGCCGCTTCTCAGAAGGATCGGGGTTGCCACGTACGAAGCAGAGATCAATATTGCCTCGTATACGCCGGGCGGCGTGATCCGTGCCCAGGTTGAGAAGTGGGGGATCACGGTGGAAGCGATCGATACCGGGCCGGGGATCCCCGATGTCGAGAAAGCACTGCAGCCGGGTTTTTCCACAGCGCCTGATTGGGTGCGGGAACTGGGATTCGGCGCCGGCATGGGGCTGGTGAACATGAAAAAATGCGCCGATGAGATGAACCTGGCATCATCGGTGCCCGAGGGAACCCACCTGACCATGCAGTTCTATTATACGAGTTGACGGAGACCCATGAAACTACGTGACCTGGTAACGGAGTTCGGCTTGAGCGTCAAAACCGGCGCAGAGCATCTTGATAACGAGGTGACCGGCGGGTACGTGAGCGACCTCCTGTCAGATGTCCTGGCCCACGCCGAGGATGGGAACATCTGGGTCACGCTCCATATCCATCATAACATTGTGGCTGTTGCGGCACACACGGGGCTGTCGGGCATCGTTCTGATACAGGGCCGGGTCCCGGACCAGGATACGATCGCCAAGGCCGAGAAGGAAGGCATTCCGATCATGGTGAGCGACCTTTCAGCGTTCGAGCTGGTTGGCAGATTATATAAGGCGGGTATCCGTGGCGCTGAGGCGCTTTAAAGCCGATCTGCACGTGCACACTTGTCTGTCTCCCTGCTCCGGTCTTGACATGTCGCCGCGGGAGGTCGTGAGCGCTGCCATCAGGAAGGGGATAGATCTGATCGGGGTGTGTGACCATAACTCGGCTGAAAACGTCATTGCGGTGAAAAAAGCCGGTCTCCGCAACGGACTGGTTGTTCTCGGCGGGATGGAAGTCACTTCTTCCGAGGAAGCGCACCTTTTGGTGTTCTTTGATGATGACGACGATCTCCTGGATTTTCAGGAGTTCATTTACCAACACCTTGCCGGAAAAAATGACGGTCACTCCTTTGGACTGCAGGTGATCGCTGACGACGAGGATGGAGTAACCGGCTTTTGCGAGCGGCTTCTGATCGGAGCTACATCGCTGTCCGCGGAAGCGATCGTTGCAAAAGCCCGGGCGGCAAAGGGCGACAGCCTCGTAATAGCGGCCCATGTTGACAGGGAAGCCTTCAGCATTATCGGACAGCTTGGGTTCATCCCTGATACGCTGGTTCTGGATGCCGTGGAGGTATCGGCAAACTCGAACATTGCCGAGGCCCGAAAACGATTCCCTGATTGCTCGAAATATCCCGTGGTCACGAGTTCGGATGCCCACTGCCCCGGAGATATGGGGAGGCGATTTACCTCCTTTCTGCTGGAAGCCGGCACGGTTGCCGAGATAAAAAAGGCCCTTGCCGGAAAAGATGGCAGGAAAGCTGAGTGCTGAGGCAATGGAAGAAATTTCGCTCCATATCCTCGATATTGCCGAGAACTCGCTTCGGGCCGGCGCAACAAGAATTGAAATCCTGGCCAACAGGGACAGTGCGCAGGACCTGCTGCGGATAGACGTACGGGACGACGGGAACGGGATGGATGCCGAAACGCTTGCAAGTGTCCGGAATCCTTTCTTTACGACGAAACAGAAGAAAACCGGGCTCGGCATTCCGCTGCTGGCACAGGCGGCAGAGCAGGCAGGCGGCGGCCTGACGATCGATTCCTCGCCGGGCAGCGGCGCCCGGGTGACGGTCACGTTTCAGTGGAGCCACATTGACCGGCCCAAGATGGGCGCCATGGCGGATACCCTGCTGACGATCATTGCGGGACATCCTGAAATGGACCTTGTGTACGAGGAACGTGAAGACGGGAATGTCTTCAGGCTTGACACCGCGGAGATAAAGAATGAGCTGGACGACGTTCCGATCAATAGTCCGGCAGTGCTTGAGGCGCTCAGGGGTATGCTGAAAGACGGCATACGGATCCAATAAACAATTTCATCAGATGAGCTGAAGAGGTTAATGATGAGTACAGAAGCGGTTGCTGCGCCTACTGCCACAAACAATGAGGTCATCCTGCCCGCGATGTACCGGAAGATCGACGGCATCATTGAAAAGTACAAGGACAAGCCCGGTTCGCTGATCCCCGTACTGCAACAGGCGCAGGAGGTCTGCGGGTATCTCCCGCATATCGTGCAGCGTTATGTTGCGAAAGGCATGAACATGTCGCCCAGCGTGGTCTTCGGCGTGGCCACCTTCTACTCCTACTTCACGCTGGTCCCGCGCGGCAAGCACGTGATCCGGGTCTGCCTCGGGACCGCCTGCTACGTGAAGCGGAGCGAGGAGATCATTGAGAAGATCAAGGCTGAACTGGATCTCGAGGTCGGCGAGATCACCCGGGACAAAAAATATTCTCTTGAGGCCGTGCGGTGCCTCGGCGCCTGCGGCCTGGCGCCGGTTGTGGTCATCGGTCAGGACACCTACGGCGATGTTGCCGCCACGAAGGTGATGGACATTATAAAAAAATATGAGTAGCGTTTGCAATTGTAAATTTCGGATTTCGGATTGCCCCCGTGGAGCGCCGGGAACAGGCGGAATGCGGAATAAGGACAGGTGATACCATGGCAAAACTGACGATCGCTGATTTAAAAAAAATCAAGGAAGATTACCATCAGGGGCTTCGTGAGGGCGGGTTCAGGGTCAGGATCACCGTGCATATGGGGACTTGCGGGATCGCTGCCGGCGCCCGGGGCGTCATGAACACGATCATGGAAGAGCTGGCCAAGTCCAATTTGAAGGACGTGGCGATCACGACCTCGGGATGCGCCGGCCTCTGCAGCCAGGAGCCGATGACGACCATCGAGACCACCGGGGAGCCGCCGGTGAAGTATACGGCGTTGACGGCGGAAAAGATGCGCACAATCTTCGCTGAGCATGTCGTGGCGGGCAGGCCGGTCAAGGAATTCGCCCTGGTCGCCGGACACGAAACGACGTACTGAAAAACAGTAGACAGTAGGCAGTAGACAGGAAACAGTAGACAGTAGACAAAAAACTACTCTTCGCCAGTTTAGATTTTATTTGCGGGGTACTATCGTGGAAGCGACGACATACCGTTCGAACATAATGATCTGCGCAGGCACCGGCTGCGTTGCAAACGGGTCCCTCAAGGTCAAGGACGCGCTTGAGGCCGAGCTTATCAAGCGCAACCTCCAGAAAGAGGTCAAGGTCGTGCTGACCGGGTGCAACGGGTTCTGCGCCAAGGGCCCGGTGATGGTGGTCTACCCCGAGGACATCTTCTATCAGCTGGTGAAGCCTGAAGATGTGCCGCATCTCGTCGAGGAGCATTTCATCAAGGGTCGGCCGGTCCAGAAGTTCCTGTACACGCCGCCGGCGGAAAAGAACACGATTCCCGTGATGAACGATATCCCGTTCTTCAAGCACCAGGTGCTCCGGGCGCTCAGGAACCGGAGCCTCATCGATGCCGAGAAGATCGAGGAATACATCGCCCGCGACGGCTACATGGCCGCGGCCAAGGCGCTCACCGAGATGACGCCCGAGCAGATCGTCGTCGAGATGAAGAGGTCCGGGCTTCGCGGCAGGGGCGGTGCGGGCTTTTTGACGGGTCTCAAATGGGAGCTCTGCGCCCGCGTCTCCGGTGATATCAAGTACATCCTGTGCAACGGCGACGAAGGCGACCCGGGCGCCTTCATGGACCGCAGTATCATGGAGGCGGACCCCCATTCCGTGCTCGAGGGAATGATCATTGCCGCCAAGGCGATCGATGCGCACTATGGGTATATCTACGTCCGGGCCGAATACCCGCTTGCCGTGCACCGGCTTCAGCTTGCCATTGAACAGGCCAGGGAGAACGGGCTGTTGGGCCAGGACATACTCGGCACCGGTTTCGACCTCGATATGGAGATCTACCAGGGCGCCGGCGCCTTTGTTTGCGGAGAAGAGACGGCGCTCATGGCCTCCATCGAAGGCAAGCGCGGCATGCCCCGGGCCAAGCCGCCATTCCCGGCGGCCAAGGGTTTGTGGCAGCGTCCGTCGGTCTTGAATAACGTCGAGACCTTTGCCAACGTCGCGCCGATTATCCTGAATGGCGCGGACTGGTACTCGAGCCTGGGTACCGAGAAGAGCAAGGGCACCAAGGTGTTCGCGCTTTCCGGCGCTTTAAACAATATCGGCCTGGTCGAGGTGCCCATGGGCATCCCGCTCAAGACCGTTATCTATGACATCGGCGGCGGCGTAAAGAACAACCGCAAGTTCAAGGCGGTGCAGATGGGCGGCCCGTCGGGCGGCTGCATCCCCGCATCGCTCATCGATACGCCCGTGGACTATGAGAACATCAACAAGACCGGCGCGATCATGGGGTCCGGCGGTATGGTGGTGATGGACGAGACCACCTGTATGCCGGCCATGGCCAGGTTCTTCCTCGAGTTCACCGAAGATGAATCCTGCGGCAAGTGCGTACCCTGCCGCATCGGGAACAAGACGCTGCTTTCGATCCTGACCCGGATCACGAAAGGCGAGGGGCGCGAAGGCGATATCGAACTGCTGCTCGATCTTTCCCAGCAGATCAAGGACACGTCGCTGTGCGGGCTTGGCCAGACCTCGCCCAACCCGGTGCTTACCACGATCAAATATTTCCGCGACGAGTATGAAGCGCATATCAAGGAGCACCGCTGTCCGGCCAGGGTTTGTACGCCACTCGTTAAATTCGTGGTGGACAAGGACAAGTGCAAGAAGTGCGGCCAGTGCTTCAAGGCTTGCCCGGCCGGCGCGCTCATATGGGAAAAAGGCCAGGTTGCGTATATCGATCCTGAAAAGTGCACCAAGTGCAAATCCTGCATCAAGGCGTGCCGGTTCTGGTCGATTGATTAAGAGCAGGTACCATTCAGTGTTCAAGATTCAAGGAATGCGGGAAATCTGGCGGAACGTACATTCATTAAGGTAAAAATATATGCCGACGATAACAGTAACGGTTGATGGAAAAAAGGTGGAAGTGCCCCTGGGCGCGACCATTCTTGAAGCAGCGAATGCGGCCGGGTCGCGGGTGCCCACCCTGTGCCACGACAACAAGCTTCATCCCTTCGGCGCCTGCCGCATCTGCCTTGTGGAGGTGGAGGGGACGCCGCGCCGGTTCACACCGTCGTGCACGACTCCGGCCGGCGACAACATGGTGGTCCGCACCACGTCGCCCGAGCTCATCAACGCGCGCAAGATGGTGCTCGAGCTCCTGCTGATCAAGCATCCCCTGGACTGCCCGGTCTGCGACAAGGCAGGCGCGTGTCAGCTCCAGGACCTCGTGCATGAGTACGGGCTCGGCCAGAGCCGATTCGACGCTGAGAAGGGCTACCTCCCGCCTGACCTGGAGAGTGCGATCATCGAACGCAATATCAGCCGCTGCATCCTTTGCGGCAAGTGCGTCAGGATCTGCGACGAGCAGAACGGTGTGGGCGAGTGGGCTTTCACTCGCCGCGGCACCAAAGCACGGATCAGCACCGATTTCGACCGGTCGTTGGACTGCGAGTTCTGCGGCGAGTGCGTCGAGATCTGCCCGGTGGGGGCGCTCACCACGCGCCAGTTCAAATACAAGGCCCGCTCCTGGAACCTCGAAGAAACCAAGTCGGTCTGCAATTACTGCGGCTGCGGCTGCACCACCACGCTGGAGACCCGCGACAGCAGGATCATGCGGGTGAGTCCGGGAAAAGACAATTATCTCTGCGCCAAGGGGCGATTCGGCTGGGACGCAGTCCATCATAAGGACCGGCTCACTACGCCGAAGATGCGCGTGGGCAATGAGCTCGTTGACTGCACCTGGGAAGAGGCCCTGGCAAAGGTGGCCACGAACCTCAACGTGATCAAGGGTAAGAGCGGTGCTGACAGCATCGGCGGCCTCGGGTCCGTCCGGACCACGAACGAGGACCATTATGTGTTCCAGAAGTTCATGCGCACCGTCGTAGGCACGAATAATGTGGACCTGCTGGCAAGGCTCAAGGCGCCGAAAGGACTCAATACGGCGTTCTTTAGCGGTGAGCTCGGCCAGATGGGCAATAACGAGGTGGTCCTGGTGCTCGACAAGGAAGTAGGCGATATCAACCCGCTTACCGGCATTGAGATCGTCCGCGCCGTCAATCGAAAGGGCCGCACGCTGGTCCTCGTGAACGACGGATTTAATAAATTCAACAGGCTTGCTTCGGTCGTGATTCCCAGGAGCGCCGAGGCGGCGCTGGGCGAACTGGCCAAGGCGTTGTCGACCGGCCAGGGCAGCAGCGAGGCACAAAAGGCTGCAGCAATCCTGAAAGGCGCCGGGAGCGTGGCAATCATCGTACCGTCGAAGCTCACGGATACGGAGTTCAGCCGTATCAAGGAGCTTGCCGGGCTGCTTAAGAACGTTACTTATTATCCTATCGTACGGCGCAGTAACTTCCAGGGTGCGCTCGACATGGGGATGCTTCCGGATTATTATCCCGGATACCGGAAGCTCAGTGCTGATATGACGGCCTCGCTTGCCGGTTTGTGGAATGCGATCCTGCCTGAGACGGTTGGCAAAAACGCCGTGGAGATGGTTGATGCGATGGCTGTTGGCAAACTGCATGCCCTCTATATCATGGGCGACGATCCGATCGGGAGCGACCCGGGCCTCAAACCGGTGCTTGCCAAGCTCGACTTCCTCGTGGTGCAGGACATTTTTATGACCGAGACTGCGCGGATGGCCGATGTAGTGTTGCCGGCGGCAAGTTATGGAGAAAAGAGCGGGACCTTCACGAACCTTGAGCGCCGCCTCCAGCAGGTCAATCGAGCGGAAGAGCCCTACGGGGAATCGCGCCCGGACTGGGAGATACTCGTGGCTGTTGCAAGAAAGATGGGCGGGTCCCTGACGTATGGCTCCGTGCGGGACATTATCGCGGAGATTCGGTCCACGGTACCGTTGTATGCCGGCCTTGCCGTTGGCGCGTGCTGGCCGCGTGAACGCTCGCCGCTTGCCGGAACGGATATTGACCTGTCGCTGGCATCCGATAGTATCATGAAAAAGGAAGTGATCACGGCCGAGAAGCAAATGTTCTCGTC
>JANPMZ010000151.1:0-7300 GCA_031427195.1 Nitrospirota bacterium | reverse complement strand
CCCCCTATAACTCAATACCATGAGAAGAAGGGCCAGGGCCGCAAGGAGCTTTACTCTCGCATCAACTTTTGAGAGCATATGCTCGTACTTAAAATATTCAGATAAAATATGCATTCAGTTTTCCTTGTAAAGAGGTGGATGTGCGAGCTGCCGGGAAAAGCAGTCCGCGCATCCACCGGATAGTCAGTCTGTTATTTTTTTTCTCTTGTGGTTGCCGGCGCTTTTTCAACCATCAGTATCCGCCAGGAGTATCCCGCAACGAATCCCCCGACCGCTCCCGCAAGGAGAAATACAAAGAGCAGGAGATCGCCCTGGTCCGTATTGATCAACGGCTCGCGCGCCTCCCTGCCGTGCTCTTTGGCGTATTTTTCAACAACCGATTCATCAACGCCGGGCCATTTTTCAGAAGCATAAATATCAGTTGACAGCAAACAGTAAACAGTAAACAGGGAAAAGATTGTTAATAAAATCGTTCCACGACTTTGAACGCTGAACTTTGAACTTTGAACTTTCATGCGCCCACCTCCTCTGCCTTGATGACCCTCATCTTGACGAGCAAATCCGGCCTCTTCTTGTACAGCAGCACGACCATGCCCGCGGTCATCGCCCCTTCGAGAATTCCCAGCGGCAGTTGTGTCGGAATGAATGCAATAACAATCTTATAGAAAAGCGGCAGGAATGGCGAGTCCCCCCGTATGCCCGAGGCAAGCGCGACCGAGGTAGTGAGATACGTTGCCCAGTCGGCGAACAGCCCAGCCATGAAGCCCGCAATCCAAAGATTAGCTTTTAACGCCCTCAAACCTCTGAAGGTAAGATATCCCGCAAACGAGCCCATGATTCCCATGGAAACAACGTTCGCTCCGAGTGTGCTCAAACCTCCGTGGGAGAGAAAGAGGGCCTGAATGAGAAGAGCTGCGGCTGCGATCACCGCGCTGATGGCAGGACCAAGCAGTATTGCCGGTATGCCTATTCCGGTAGGATGGGCGCAGGTGCCCGCGGTCGGCACGGGGATTGGCATGCAGGAGATAATAAAGACTACTGCTGCCATGAGTCCGACAAGAGGCTTAAACGACAGGTCTGCCTCGGACATCTTCTTCAGCCGGTACAGTCCGTAACCGACAAACGGCATTGCAACGACAAACCATAGTGCCGCCCAGTTCCAGGGCAATATTCCTTCCGAGATGTGCATGGCATGAGCATGAGATGCAGGAGCCAGGAGACAGAAGACAGAAGACAGAAAAAAATAAAAACCTCTCCGTCTTTGAATTTTGAATTTTAAATTTTGAGTTTTCATTTATTCTCTACCGCCATTTTTAACAATGCATTCACGATAGCCACGGCAACGGGCGTGCCGCCCTTTCTCCCTGCCGCAGTGATAAAGGGGAACTGCTGGGAAGCAAGCAGCGCCTTCGATTCAACAGCCTTCACGAATCCCACGGGCACGCCGACCACCAGGGGGAGCTGCCGACTTGCAAAGGCCGGCGAACTGAACAACTCGATTACTTTCAGCAGGGCGGTGGGCGCGTTCCCGATGGCGATGATGCCGATATTGTTATTCTCCTGTAAGGCCTTTTCAATGCCTTTTTCCGCTCTGGTTTTAACTCCTGACTCCTGACTCCTGACTCCCGACTCCTGCAATTCACAAACAACCTTTCCTCCCCATTCAGAGAGTAGCTTCTTGTTGATGCCGGTCCGCACCATTTCAACGTCCGTCAGGATGTCCTTCCCCGCCTTGATTGCGGCAAGCCCCGCCGCGACTGCGTCCGGGTGGAACATCAGCGTGTCTTTGAAGTCGAAATCCGCCGTTGCATGGATGACGCGCTGCACGATCGGCAGACGGTCAGCGGGGATGCCGCTCAGGTCGGCCTCCGCTGAGAGGATATCGAAGCTCCTCTTTTCTATGTCTGCGGGCGCCAACTGTTCCGCGGCGCTGATCCTCTCCATCACGATGTGGGCCAGTTTTTCGTGGATGCCCAGGGGTTCGGTATAAATGAAGGTCACCTCGGGATAGAGCCCCCGCGCCTCTTCGATCATCTCGGGGATGTCCTTGGTCACGTGAAGACCGGCGCTCAGAAAGAACGGGTGCAGAACAACCTTCTTCGCGCCCCGTGACACGCTGTCCCTAATGGTATCCATGATGCCGGGTTCCGCGAACTGAAGGTAGGCCACCTTGACGCAGTCCTCGGTGCATCCCACATGCAGCATCGTATGCAGCATCACCGCCATATGGTCCAGCTTATTTGCGTCTTTTTTAGGGCTCCCATGCCCAAGCAGTAGAATGCTTTCCTTCATGCCGTTCTTTCTCCTTTAATAAAACCTGCAAAATGACCCGCCCTGCGTTGGTTGCTGCCGAAATGCACGTGGATGTAGCTCGCAAGGGTGCTTTTATATTTGAACCCCTCATCCGGCAGACTGCTGCCCGACGCGTTCGTTACGGAATAGACCTTCTCCTGAACCCTGCCACCTGACCCCTGACCACTGTTTTCCAGTATTTCTGAATAATGGAACTCATGGCCCCGGTACTTCTCGCCCTTGTTCCCCAGAATACAATCTTCATTCAAGACGATTTCCCGGTAGCCCAGGCGCGGCCTCTTCATCATCCGCGTTTCGAAGGGGAACACGCCTGCCATGGCAAAAAGCGTGTTGTCAAAATCACGAATACCCTGTGAAAGATACATGAGCCCGCCGCACTCGGCATAGAGCGGCTTTCCAACCTCGGCCCAGGCGTTTACCGAGCGAAGCATGGAGCTGTTGCGGGACAGCGCCTCGGCATGAAGCTCTGGATATCCGCCTCCGATGTAGACAGCGTCAGCATTGTCCGGGATCGCCCTGTCGGTGAGCGGGCTGAACCGGACGAGCTCCGCGCCTGCATCACGAAACAGAGCCAGGTTGTCTTCATAGTAAAAGCTGAAGGCCTTGTCATAAGCGACAGCGATGCGAATTTTCCCTACACCCTCTCCCTCAGAGAGAGGGTCGGGGTGAGTGTGGGTTTGAAAAGGAGGGAGCAATTCCCTTTGTTCAGCGATTTTTATCAAACCATCGATATCAATGTATTTCAGGACGGTATCAGCAAGTTTATCGATGTTCTTTTGCGCGATCGGATCATCTTCAGCAGTGGTAAGGCCCAGATGGCGGTGCGGGATCTCGAAGTCTGCTTCGCGCGGAAGATACCCCAGAACCGGCACATCACGAACACTATCTTTTAATCTTTTGTAATGGTTCTCCGAAGCAACGCGGTTGAAGATCACACCGGCGATAAATCCCCCCTTGCCCCCCTTTACCAAAGGGGGGATGGGGGGATTATTCCCGAACTCGACGAAGCCGCGCACTACCGCTCCGGCGCTCTCAGCCATGCCGTAGGCATCGACCACCAGGATGACCGGAACCTGCAAAAGATTCGCCAGGCTCGCGGTACTCAGATCGCCATCGTACATTCCCATAACGCCTTCGATGACCGAGATGTCCACGGTCAAGGCATGACTGAAGAAACATTCGATCACATATTCCTTGCCGCACATCCACTGGTCGAGGTTCCTCGATGGCCTGTCCGTCACGAGGCGATGCAAACCAGCATCGATAAAATCCGGTCCCGCCTTAAACGGCTGCGCCACAAGACCCTTTTTCCTGAGCGCCGCGAGGATACCAAGGGTCACGGTCGTCTTGCCGCATCCGCTGTGCGTGCCTGCGATGACAATTCCTTTCATAATCCCACGAGCTTCCGGACAAAAGCCATGTCAATATTGTCTTTTACCATTGCGGCCAGACGGTCAAGAGCCTTTTCCTGAGATTCACCATAACTCACCCGAGAATCCAAAGGAAGCAGCCCCTTCGCTATCCTCACCTGATTGATGATCCCCTGCCTGAAGGAGTCGTTCTCGAAGATCCCATGCATATAGGTCCCCCAGCAGTTCTTGTTCATGGAACCGTCAAGGATGATTTCGGATTGCCCCCGTGGGGAGCCGAGGACAGGCGGATTTCGGATTGCGGATTGGGAAACCCTTGTTAATCGGAATAGTCCGATATCACCGGTACTCGTGCCCATATGGATCTCATAGCCTTTCAATGCCCCTTGGTCCATACTGGCCCCTGGACCCTGGCCCCTGAACCCTTTCAAAACTTCCGCTTCCACGAGGCAAGTCCTTTTCTCTTTTGCGAACAGTGTCTCTATGTTCAAGAGGCCGATGCCATCGACACGTCCATGATGACTTTCAGCGCCATGGGGATCGTCGATCCTCCTGCCGAGCATCTGGTATCCGCCACAGATGCCGATGACCTGCGCGCCCTTTTCATAGGCCTTTTTGATGCTGTCATCAAGATGCTTTTCTTGTAACAAAAGAAGGTCCGCAACCGTGTTCTTCGATCCCGGGATAATGACCATGTCCGCGTTCTCGATCTCAACGGGATTTTCGGAATACACAACTTCAACACCCGGTTCCAAAGCAAAGGGATCAAAATCAGTGAAATTGGAAATAAACTTTAGCCGTACCACAACGACTCTGATCGTCCTGACTCCTGACTCCTGACTCCTGACTCCTGACCTCTTAGCAAGCGCCAATCCATCCTCTTCAGGAAGCCCGATATCATGAACATAGGGAAGCACACCGATCACCGGTTTGCCGGTCCGGTCATGGATCATGTCGAGTCCCGGGTCAAGAATAGCCCGGTCGCCCCGGAACTTGTTGATCACAAATCCCTTGATGTACCTGCTGTCCCTACCGAGCAGTTTGACCGTGCCGTAGAGCGACGCGAACACGCCGCCCTTGTCAATGTCGCCCACGAGCAGCACCGGCGCCCTGGCATGTTTCGCCATGGCCATGTTCACGATGTCCACGTCCATAAGGTTGATCTCAGCGGGACTCCCCGCGCCTTCAATGACGATCAGGTCGTGTTTTTGCGAAAGCCTTTTATAGGACTCTGCAACGAATTTCCATGCCTCGTCCCTGAATGCATAATACTCCCGTGCCTTCATGGTGGCGTGGACCTTGCCGTGAATAATGACCTGGGACCCAGATTCTCCCGATACCTTCAACAGGATGGGGTTCATATCATTCGTGGGCTCGAGCCGCGCTGCCCGCGCCTGGAGCGCCTGCGCCCTGCCGATCTCCCCGCCTTCAGCGGTGATAGCGGAATTGAGCGCCATGTTCTGCGACTTGAAAGGCGCGACGTTGATCCCCTGATCGCTGAAGATCCTGCAGAGCGCCGCAGTGATCAGGCTCTTGCCTGCGCCTGATCCCGTCCCCTGTATCATTATTGCTTTGGTCAATGCTGCTCCCTGGTAACTAAAGAATGAACGTCACGCAAAACAAAATCCCCAGCCTCTGAAAAAGACTGGGGATTAATAGATAGATATTAACCCACACATGGTCTTAGCGCCGAAGACTGTGCGAGAACATCCTGAAAGGTTTTCTGGCTCTCCCACTTCTACCTGCCTTCCCAGCCTTGCTGCACGGCCAGTGGCGTTCTTCGGTAAAAGCTTTGACCCTGTTGCTCAACAGGGCCAGGATTACAGCGGCGGGTCCGCTCCCGATTCTCACGGGATTCCCTTGTATGGATGTTTAGCGTATGTTATATATTTTATAACATGTTTAGGTTGTATAAGTCAAGACGATAGGGCGGCGCGATAGATATATTGACGCAAGCCCGGACGTACTTCGGGGATACTTCAGGGACGTTGATACGTGACGAGCCATTGGTCCGATCATCACGTTGCCTCCATCCTCTCGACCAAGCGAGAAATACTGGAAGCGGCCACGCCATATGACGCGCCATTTCTGCGGATTTGGTACTATGCAGCCTGTTTACGTTTAGTTTATTGAATGGATGCAACCTTACATGAAAAGTTTGTCAACCTTATCAATATTATTGTCACCCTTATACTTATTATCGCTGTCGCTCTTCTATCCTGCATACTCCAAAGTTTTCACAAGACGGTCAGATTCTCTTGAACATCTTCTTTATCTCATCAATCGAGAAGCGCACGATCGTCGGCCTGCCGTGCGGACAGGTGTGGGGCATGCGGCATTTGAACAGGTCGGCGATGAGAACTTCCATCTCGCGTCGGTCCAGATGACGATTCACCTTGATCGCCGGATGACAAGCCATAACGCTCAACAAACCATCCCGGAGCCTTTCCATCTGCCTGCTGTGGCCCTGTGCCCTGAGCTCATCCAGAATATCGAGGAACAGTTGTTGAGGGTCGGCGCCTCCCAGGAGCGACGGTACGGTCTTGATCATAAAAGTGCCGTTGCCGTAATCTTCAACGGCAAAACCAAAACGATCCAGTTCGGGAAGATGTTCAGCGATCGCTATCTGCTCCGCCGTACCCAGTTCAACCTGCACGGGAATAAGCAGATGCTGTCCGCTCACCTCACCGACGCCATACTGGTCTTGCAACTTTTCGAACAAGACCCGCTCATGAGCAGCATGCTGGTCGATGATCGCCATCCCTTCCCGGGACTGGGCGATGATAAAGGAATCATGGATTTGAGCGAGGGGGAAAAGCATTTCGGATTGCGGATTGCGGATTGCGGATTCGACTTGCTCATTTCCTGAAAAAGTGTTTGTGTGCGAAAATAACGATGATGACGTATATTTTCCAGGTTCTGACGTACAATCCGAAATCCGCAATCCGAAGTCCGCAATCGCCTCTCTAACCTTGTCAGCATGGGTCGGAGCAACACCTGCAGACACCCCCGCTCCTCTCAATCCTTCCCTGACCACGTCACGCACCAGATCATGGATCTGCGACTGATTACGGAACCTGACCTCGGACTTGGCGGGATGCACGTTCACGTCAACGAGCGAAGGATCGATCTGTAGAAATACGAAGCCAAGCGGGTGTCGGTCGCGCATGAGCATGTCGCTATAGGCGCTGTACAAGGCATGGGTCAGCGACGTATTCCGGATATACCGTCCGTTTACAAAAAAATCCTGATAGGTGCGGTCGGCACGGGTGTAAGCAGGACGGCTCAGCAGGCCGGCAACAACAACGCTGTCCCCGCCCCCGGAGAATGGGACCAGGTTTTCAGCGATCTCTTCACCATAGATCTGGAACACCCGCTCTTTCAGGTTCGAGGCTGTTGGCAGGTTCAGAACCAGTTTCTTATTGTGCGTCAACCGGAACCTGATCTCGGGATGGGCCAGCGCAAGGTGCGATACAGTGGAAATGATATGCGAGAACTCCGTGGCCGGGCTTTTCAGAAACTTGAGCCTGGCAGGCGTATTGTAAAAGAGGTGGGCGATCTCAAGCGACGTTCCCGGCGGCACGGCGGCATCCGACACGTTCCTCAGGGCGCCGCCC
>JANPMZ010000150.1:0-6722 GCA_031427195.1 Nitrospirota bacterium | reverse complement strand
ACATCTCCCCCCTGGACCGGGGCAGCGCTGTCCATGCCGTCCTGCATAGCTTTTACAAGGAATGGAACCGGCCCGTTACTGCCGGAAACAGGAGCGAAGCGCAGGCGCTTCTTCGAAAGCTTGCGGATAATGCCTATGACCCCGCCCTGGTTGCCGACACCTTCCGCAATCGCCGCGATCAGCAGCTTTTTCTCACCGTCATTGCGGAGCGCTTCCTCGATGCCGAAGAAGCGTTCTGGCAACAGGGAATGAAGCCCGCCTATCTTGAGCAAAAGATAGAATCCTACAAGCTGACCCTGTCGGACGGGAGCGAGGTCGAGCTCAATGCCAAAGTCGACCGCATCGATGTTGACAAGCAGGGAAACTTCATCATTGTTGATTATAAGACCGGCAAGTATCCATCACCAAAAAAGGCCGGCGATCAGGAGATATTTCAGCTCCCGGTCTACGCAGTGATGGCACGGCAGGCATTGTCCGCTGAAGAGGCCGCACCCCTGCGGCAGCCCATCGGCCTTGCCTACTATGACCTCATAGGGAAGAACAAGGGATTGGCCAGAGATGTCGTTCTTTTTAACAAGGACCTGGGTATCGAGCAGCCAGCGATAAAACCGCAATCAAGTCCGAAAAGCGCGGATGATTTTGAAATGATATTGAAACAAAGCATGGACAAGGCGCGCAAAGCCATTGAAGGCATCCTGGCAGGCGATTTCGCGTCAGAACCGCAGGATGAGAACAAATGCAGGTATTGTCCCAATGCGGTGATGTGCGAGAAGCAAGAGACGTAGGGGTAGATTGATGGTATGGTTTCGTAGGGGCGGGTTTCAAACCCGCCCACGCCCGCGCACCCGACCCTACGGTAATTGATTATGGCATTCAATCCTGAACTCCATCATCGCAGGTCAATCCGTTTGCAACATTACGATTATGCGCAAGCTGGTGCATATTTCGTGACTATTTGCGCCCAGAACCGTGCTTGCCAGTTTGGCGCTATCTCGGAAGGGCAAATGCAGGCGAATGATCACGGCAAGATCGTGAACGAATGCTGGAATGATCTGCCAGATCATTATGGACAGGTCATTCTTGATGAATTTGTAGTTATGCCGAATCACGTGCATGGGATAATAATCCTAACCGACAACACCGTAGGGGCGGGTTCGCTTGTAAGGGCGGGTTTTAAACCCGCCCCTACGATGAATGATAATGACATTCAATCCAGACGGTCACCTAAACACCATGGATTGCCCGAAATAATCCGGGCATTCAAAACATTTTCAGCACGCCGCATCAACCAGACACGCAACACCCCCGGCATGTCTATTTGGCAACGGAATTATTACGAACACGTTATCAGGAATGAAGACGACCTGAACAAGGTGCGTGAGTATATCATCATCAATCCCGCAGGATGGGATAAAGACGAAGAAAATCCGGATCATAAAGCAATGTAAAGGCACGTAGGGATAGATTGTCGTAAACGGATTTCACTCGTAAGGGCTGGTTGTTTGTAAGGACGGGTTTTAAACCCGCCCCTACGTATAATAATTATGACATCTAAACCTAAAAACCAGGCAGCCAACAAAGTCACGTAGGTCGGGTAGAGCAACACGAAACCCGACACAATTGCAACAGCGATGGTTGATGCTCCTGTCGAGGAAGCATGATGCCGCTTATAGCAAGGTAATTGCTCGGACCTTCGCTGAGAGCAATAAAGAATAACCTTCCCCCACATCAATTCGTCAATTGACAAATCTTACCAATGGGCTTACAATGTAACCACACTACGAAAGGATGGTACCTGCAATGAAAACCCATTTGATCCGTGTTGGAAATTCACGAGGCATAAGACTGCCCAAGCCTCTTATCTCTCAGGCCGGACTTACCGATGAAGTGGAGCTTCACATAAGAGATGGGGCAATAGTTATAGAGAATGCGACTTTACCTCGTGCAGGCTGGGAAAAAGCCGCCAAAGCAATGCATGAACGATCCGAGGATGTATTGCTTATGCCATCAAATCCTACCCGTTTTGACGAAAAGGATTGGAAGTGGTAAGGCCTGATACTGTGCGCCGTGGCGATGTTTTCCTGATCACGTTAGATCCGGTCCGTGGCGAGGAAATACGAAAGACGCGCCCTTGCGTCGTGATTTCTCCGGATGAGCTCAACGCCTACCTGCACACTTACATCGTCGCGCCCCTTACCACAGGAAGCCGCCAATATCCTTTTCGTATCTCATGCCAGTTTCAAGGTCGTGCAGGCCATATCGTTCTGGATCAGATTCGTACAGTTGATCGTGAGCGTATGGTTAGGAAACTCGGAAAACTCTCTTCGTCTACCCTTGAACATGTTTTGACAATTTTGCAGGAGATGTTCACACCGTAATCCTTCGCTGAGAGTCTGTAGGTTGGGCAAAACGGTTCATCATGCCCAACTGTTCAGATAGAAGATGTTGGGCAGAATAGGCGCTGCCCAACCTACCAGCTGCCCATAACTGTTCGAATTCTGCATTTGAATTCTGCATATTGACGTCTGGGTGCTGCCGGTATATACTATTTACATGAAAACTACCATAGACACAATAATAGCGGATGTTCTTTCTCTTTCGCCGAAAGCACGTGCATTCGTGGCGGAAAAACTGATCGAAAGCCTCGATTCAGAACCGGAAGTTACTCTGTCTTCCGCCTGGAGGGATGAGGTGAGCAAGCGTTGTCGGGAGATCGACGAGGGGACCGTAGCGTTACACGACGCCAAGGATGTTTTTGCCCGAGGCTATGCGGCGCTCGGATGATACCGATACGTTTCCATCCCGAAGCCGATACTGAGATGATGTCGGCGGCGAAATTTTACGAGGGTCTGCAGAAGGATCTCGGCAAACGCTTTCTCGCATCCGTTCAGGATGCCCTCAATAGAATCCAAGTCAATCCTCTCTTATATCAAGAAATCGAATCTGGCGTTCGTCGCTGTCTCACAATGACATTCCCTTTCGGTGTCGTTTTCCGGCTTATGCCGAATCAGTACGTCATTATCGCGGTGATGCACCTGCATCGTGAGCCTGGATACTGGAAAAGCCGCATTCCATAATGTTTGCCAGTCTGTAGGTTGGGCAAACGGTTCATCATGCCCAAATGTTCCGATAGAAGATGTTGGGCAGAAAGGCGCTGCCCAACCTACCAGCTGAGCGAACAAATAGTGAAAACCCGACTAAATGTTTGTCACGTATCAACGTCCCCTATGTTGTCCCTATGTTGTTTTGAACTAAAATGTAACTTTTGAAGATTTGACCCCATTAATTCCTTTTGCTCAGATCGATCAAAAAGACCTTCCCCCATATCCATGTCATCGTCTTTTCCGACCGGGTTGCTCCGCAGGAGCGTGCGGCTCTGCTCACCAACGGCGCCGATGCAAGCTTTATGAAACATGAGCTCAACGACCTGAAAGAACATCTTCGTCAAAACTTCAATGTGCAGGGCAGCTGAGGCAGGGCCTTCGGCGCGGAAGAAAGCGGAACAAGGTTGAATACAATGACCAGACATGCAAAGCGGCACAATGAGATTTGATGACGTGAAACAACCGGTGCAGCTCCAGGAGAACCGTCCCGCCGGAACAGCGCTGCTGGAAAAGGGTACAGGCCGTGCCGTGCCGGAACCTGACGGACGGCTCAACCGGCTTAAGCGGCTGGCCGAACTTGGACTCGCACTGACCGGCGACCCCATTGACGTATTCCGCCATATTGCCGGTATGATCGGTGAGCTCCTGGATGTCTCGGTCGTGAACCTGTCCGAGATCCGGGGTGCTGATCTCTTTTTTCTCAGCACCTACGCGAAGGGCGACGTGCGGACGTATACCGGGATCTGCAAACTCGAAAATACTCCCTGCGCGACCGTGCGGGAGGCGAAGGACCTCCGCGTATATCACGATGTCATTGCGAAATTCCCGGAAGCGGTCTTCCTGCAAGCGTTCAACGCTTATACCTATTGCGGATTACCCGCCCTCGACGGGAACGGCGCGGTTGTAGCCGTTATCTGCATTCTTGATGACAAACAGCGTGATTTCTCCGAAGAGGACCAGGACCTCCTCAGGATCCTGGCGCACCGTGTCGGCATGGAGCTCGAGCGTCAGAAGCACCTGGATGAGCATGCGCGTAAAGATGCTGAACTGCAAAAAGCGGTTCAGCGCGCTAACGAGGCAAAAGCGAAGTCCGAGGCCATTATCGCGGCCATCGGCGACGGCATCAGCATTCAGGACTCCGACTGCATGGTCCTGTACCAGAACGAGATCCACAGGAAGCTTGTCGGCGACCATGTGGGCGAGTACTGCTACGAGGCTTTTGAGCATAACGATGAACGGTGCGCAGTCTGCCCCGTGGCCATGTCGTTCAAGGACGGGAAGATCCACACGGTGGAACTCTGCGGCCCCGCCGGATCGTCTGTTCTGCATGTCGAGACCACGGCGTCCCCTCTCCGGGATATGAACGGCGGGATCATCGCAGGCATCGAGGTCGTCAGGGACGTCAGCCACCGAAAACAGGCCGAGCAGGCCCTCGCGAATTCGGAAGAAAAGTTCCGCACGCTGTTCCTTGAATCGAAAGACGTTTTCTACATCAGTTCTCTCCAGGGCAAATTTCTGGACATCAATCCCGCGGGCGTCGCGCTGTTCGGCTATTCCTCGCGGCAGGATATGCTTTCGATCGACATCGGGCGCGATATCTATGTTGACCATGCGGAGCGCAATCGCTTTACCGACTTCGTTCACCGGAATGATTCCGCAAAGGATTATCCGGTTCAGATGAAGAGGAAGAACGGCGAAAAGCTGTCCGTCATCATTACGAGCTCGCCGCTCAGAAACAGCACCGGAGAGATCACGGCTTTCCGGGGGATCATCCGGGACATAACAGAGCAGAAGAAGCTTGAGGAGCAGCTCTTTCAGGCGCAGAAGATGGAGGCTGTGGGCCAGCTTGCCGGCGGCGTCGCCCATGACTTCAACAACATCCTGGCAGCGATCACCGGCTACGGCAGCATCCTGCAGAAGAAGATCGGCAAGGACGATCCTCAGCGAAAAAACATCGACCAGATCCTTGCTGCCGCGGACCGGGCGGCAAATCTTACCCGGAGCCTCCTTTCCTTCAGCAGAAAACAGATCATCAACCCCAAACCGCTCAGGCTGAATGAGGTGGTGATGAAGGCCCGGGATTTTATTACCCCGCTCATCGGCAAAGACATCGAGCTCAGGACGGTCCTGTCCGACCGCGATCCGTTCGTACTTGCCGACGCCGGACAGATTGAACAGGTGCTGATGAACCTGGCGACCAATGCGCGGGATGTGATGCCGGACGGCGGAACGCTGTTCCTGGAAACCGAAACGGTGGTGTTGGATGAGGCCTTCGTAAAAAAGCACCCCTCTGGAAAACCCGGCAAGTACGTACTGCTGTCCATTACCGATTCCGGCTGCGGCATGGACGAACAGACGCGTACCCGGATCTTCGAACCGTTCTTTACCACCAAGGAACCGGGCAAAGGCACGGGACTCGGTCTTGCGATCGTCTACGGCATCATCAAGCAGCACCGGGGATACATCCACGTCTACAGCGAAAAAGAAGGCGGTACGACCTTCAAGATATATCTCCCCGTCATCCAGGACGAGGTCGAGAGTAAAAAAGAGGCGGCTCCGGAGCAGGAGGTCATTGGCGGCGATGACAAGCTGGGGCGCACGGTAACTGGAGAACGATGAAATAGCGCGGTTTTTCTTCAGAACCTCAAGCGCCGTGGAAAGCTCCTTTACGTATTCCTCCGGCACGACCAGGAACGGCGTTTTCGTGAACCGGACACCCTTAAATGGGCGCCCCTCTGGGTTCCCCGTTCACCGAGTACACCTTCTAACCCGCAATCTCAGACAGACGCAACTATCATCGAGTACGGGTTTACTTACACTTGAACGCGCGGGTCACGCGCGACGCGAAGCGCGTCGCTGTGGACCCGCCTCGTTAGAATCATCGGTTACTCTTCTATCTGTCTAGCCGGGTGAGCTTATTTATCTTTCGGTTCCAATATAAAGAAATTAGAAATAGAAAATACAACCTCAACGTTTTTGTCCACCGCGTACTTGTTCTTCAGTTGGTTGGCAAGTTTGGTTATTTCAGCTTCGATACTAGTTTTCAGATTGGCAAGATCATTGACGCTCTGTTCCTTAGCTTTCAAAATCTGGAGTATAGCAACTCCGCTCCATTCCACCTGTAACCTTTTCATAAACTTTTCATATGGGTCTGACTTGTACACCTTTTCTTCGGTCGGTGCATTGAGGAATTGGATTGAAACAACAAGATTATATATCCCTTTATTCTTTATTTGAATCGGTGCAATAACAGTATCTCTATTATTGGAATCGCTGTACGAGCTAAATCCCGCAAAAGCATTTGACGCAAACAGTAGTAAAGCCAAGAACGTAATCCCGAATATTCGATTCATGTCGATCTCCTTTATTGTGTTAATGGGCATAACTCAAATCAGTCATCGTTTATTAAAGAATATCTTTACAAGGCACTAAGAAATCAACGTGATAGTGTTCGTCATGTCTCACCCAGGGCTTTTTGGTTGAGAAAGGGAGTAACGCCTGAAGCTCTTTTCCCTTTGACGTATTAAACAGTAATTTTTGGAGATCGTTATCGAAAATTATCCTGGAGATTGCTACGCCGTTTTTATCTGACGCTTCTTTCAATGCGAACAGGTGTGC
>JANPMZ010000149.1:0-5890 GCA_031427195.1 Nitrospirota bacterium | reverse complement strand
CCGCGCTCACCAGAATCATGGTGGTCGTGCTGGTGTCCGGAGGCTGTTACCTGGGGTGGATCGGATATCAATGGGCGGCGCACAGCCAGACCTTTCAGGTCGCTCGTGTTGATGTGACCGGCGCCCGGCGCCTGAGCAAGGACGAGTTGCAGAACATTGCCGGTGCTTTCACCGGCCAGAGCATTTTCAAAGTAAGCCTGGATGAAGCAGCGCAGCGCGCCCGCGCGCTTCCCTGGGTCCGGGACGTACGGCTCTACCGGCATTTGCCGAACCGTATCAGCATGACCGTATCCGAACGAACGCCCGCTGCCGTGCTCGACAACGGCAGCGGACGCTACCTCATCGACGACGAGGGCGTGGTGATCGTCAGGGAGGCCGCAGCCAGGGCGGATGCGCAGGCTTTGCCGATCGTTTTGATCAGCGGCAGCCGGGCGCAGCCGGGACAGCCGGTGGATTCAGGGGCACCGAACGAGGCGCTGGCACTGCTCAAGGAGATCGCGCGCCGCGGCGGATGGAGAGCGGCCGACGTTACCGTCAGGGCGAATTCCGCTGAAACGCTTGCCGTGGTGTACGGCGGGCATGAATTCAGGATCGGCAACGGCAACTATGGTGAAAAGCTCCGGCGGCTGGGCGAGATCCTGAGCGATGTGCAGCAGCGCGGCCTTACCATCGCCTATGTCGATCTGCGTCCCGAGCGTCAGGCAGCGGTGATGGTGCGGGCAAAGGCAGGAAGGTAGGAAGTTGGGAAGATAGGAAGGTAGGTAAGGTAAGAGGGTAAGAAGAACCGGAGGATGCCGTGGTAAAAAAGCAGGACAATGTACTGGTGGGGCTTGATCTGGGGACGACCAAAGTCTGCGCCATCGTGGGCGAGGTAAAGGACGATGGGCAGGTGGACATCATCGGGATCGGCATCAGCCCCTCCCATGGACTAAAGAAGGGTGTGGTCGTGAACATCGACAGCACGGTCGAGTCCATCCGGAAAGCGGTGCACGAAGCCGAGCTCATGGCCGGCGTGGAGATCAACTCGGTCTATGTCGGCGTTTCCGGCGGCCATATCAAGGGGCTTAACTCCCGCGGGGTCGCGGCGATCAAGAACAAGGAAGTGGGCCAGGCAGACGTGGCGCGTGCCATCGACGGCGCCCGGGCCGTGAACATCCCCATGGACCAGCAGGTGCTGCACGTGCTGCCGCAGGAGTTTATCATCGACGACCAGGACGGGATCAAGGACCCCCTCGGCATGTCAGGGGTGCGGCTCGACGTCAAAGTGCACATCATCAGCGGCGCCGTCACCTCGATCCAGAACATCGTCAAGAGCTGCTCCCGCGCCGGCCTCCATGTCAACGACCTGGTGCTGCAGCCGCTGGCGTCCAGCCGGGCAGTGCTGACCGCCGAGGAGCAGGACCTGGGCGTGATCGTCGTCGACATTGGCGGCGGCACGACCGACATGGCGATATTCCTTGAGGGAAGCCTCTGGCATACCGAAGTGCTTCCCATCGGCGGCAACCATTTTACCAACGACATCGCCATCGGACTGCGCACGCCCGCATCGGAGGCTGAGAAGATCAAGATCAAATACGGGTGCGCGCTGTCGTCGCTCGTGAAGCACGAAGAAACGCTGGATGTGCCGAGCGTGGGCGGCAGGCCGCCGCGTCTCCTGTCCCGGCAGATCCTGTGCGAGATCATCGAGCCGCGTGTGGAAGAGCTCTTCGGCATGATCCAGCAGCGGCTCAGGAAGACCGGGTACGAGGATATGTGCGCATCGGGCATCGTCCTTACCGGCGGGGTCGCCCTGCTCGATGGGTTGCAGGAAGCGGCTGAGCGTTATATCGGACTGCAGGTGCGGCGCGGGACGCCGAAGAACATCGGAGGCCTCATGGATGTCGTGAACAGCCCGGTCTACTCCACCGGTGTCGGGCTGGTGCTGTACGGCGCGGCGAACCAGCGTGAGGCGCCGCGGAAATTCAGGGGCAACGGGCTCTTCACCAAAGTCTCAAAATGGATGGGAGAATATTTCTAATGCTGAGCTTTGAGCAGGAGCATGAAGCGCCACCTCGCAAGCCGGATGCGACGGAAGATGCGAAGGGGGCAGGGGACCAGGGAGCCTTGAAAAAAGCGGAGGGGTTGATGAACGACAATCTCGACTTTGGATTTCAGGACATCATGGAATTTGTGGCACACGAGCACGACGCCGCAGCAACGACCGCACGTTCCAAAACGGCAGATGCTGCCGGAGCGCGGGAGGCGGGCATGCTCCAGTTCGCCGAGGAGAAGCTGCCGGCTATCATCAAGGTGATCGGCGTGGGTGGCGGCGGAAGCAATGCCGTCAGCACCATGGTCAAGTCCGACGTGCAGGGAGTGCAGTTCATCGTGGTCAACACTGACATGCAGGCCCTGGAACGCTCGCCCGTGCCGATCAAGCTCCAGATCGGGTCCAAGCTCACCAGCGGACGGGGCGCCGGGGCAAATCCGGAGATCGGCAGGAGCGCGGCGCTGGAAGACGCCGAGAAGATCAAAGCTGTGCTGGCCGGCACCGAGATGGTCTTCATAACCGCGGGCATGGGCGGCGGCACGGGCACGGGCGCGGCGCCGGTGATCGCGGGGCTGGCGCGCGAGGCGGGCGCCCTGGTCGTCGGCGTGGTGACCAAGCCCTTCGATTTCGAGGGCGCCAAGCGGATGAAGTATGCCGATGAAGGCATCGCGGAGCTCAAGAAGCAGGTGGACGCGCTCATCGTGATTCCCAACAGCCGCGTGCTTAATCTGTCTGAAAAGAAGACCTCCGCGCTCGATGCGTTCAAGCTGGCCGATAATGTGCTGGTGCAGGCCGTCAAGGGCATCTCCGACGTGGTGATGATGCACGGCTATGTGAACGTCGATTTCGCCGACGTTAAGACCGTGATGTCGAACCGCGGCAGGGCGGTCATGGGCACCGGGATCGGCACGGGCGAGAACCGGGCCGTCGAGGCGGCGCAGAAGGCGATTTCCAGCCCGCTGCTTGAGGACGGCTCCATTAAAGGCGCCCGCGGGGTGCTCATCAACATTACCGGCGGCAGCGACATGGGGATCTTCGAGTTCGACGAAGCCACGGCCATCATCAAGGCAGAGGTGGATCCCGATGCGAACATCATCTTCGGCGCAGTGATCAATCCGGTCATGAGCGAGGAGCTCATGGTAACGGTGATCGCCACGGGCTTCGACGAAGAAGGCGCCAAGACCCGCATGAAGGTGGTGTCGAACCTGAAAGAGTATCAGAAAATCGGCGAGCGTCCCAAGGCGGCGCGCAAACAGGAGGCGTTTGCCTTCAAGAACGAGGCGCTGGGCATTGATGACCAGGATTACGACAAGCCCGCGTTCCTCAGGCGGCAGGCGGATTAATGGAAAACAAAATGCCACAGCACTATGCTGTGGCATTGGATGCAAAGAGGACCCGGCTTATCCTTACCCTGCCTGCGCACTCTCCTGCTTAAAACAAATTATCCCATTGACACCATTTCTCAAGAATGTTATAAATACGCACGTGTATTTATTATTGCAAGTGAGGTGAATCATGTCATTCAATACGAAGACGGTTGTGAAACTTGTCGGGCTGACTCAGCGGCAGATCGACTACTGGGACAGGACCCATTTTATCAAGCCAACAGTGAAAGAGGCGTCGGGCTACGGCACGGGACGGCTGTATGCGTTCACCGACATTGTACAGTTGAAGGTGGCAAAAACGCTTAAGGACAAGGGCGTATCGTTGCAGAAGATCAGAAAGTCCATTTCCTACCTCAAGACACACTTCCCCGATATGAAGAAGCCACTGGCAGAAATGAGGTTCCTGACGGATGGGGAAACGATCTTTGTGCTTACGAAAGACAACAAGGCGATACTTGACACTCTTGCGCGGGGCCAGATGGTTTTTGCGTTGGCGATCGGCGAGATCATAGAGCAGTTGAAGGGTGAAGTGAAAAACATCAACCAGGACAGAAAGTACAAGGTAGTCGTCAAAGGAAAATCTTATGATGTCATACTCCATCCTGACACCGAGGATGGCGGCTATTGGGTGGAATGTGCGGTTCTTCCCGGCTGTTCATCGCAGGGCGATACGGTGGAGGAAGCATTGGAGATGATCAAAGACTCCATCAAGGGGCATCTTGAATTGCTTGCGGAGAAGAGCAAGAAAAAGAGAGCTGCTGCATAAATGTCCGGCCTTCATAATCTTAAGCCCGACAGGGTGGTGAAAGCCTTTGAACGTGCAGGCTGGACAAACGAAGGGCAGCGCGGCAGCCACGTGAAGTTGACCAGGGAAGGAAATCCGAATATTCTGTCGATTCCGGTGCATAAGGGAAAAACGGTGAAGATTGGATTGCTCGTTGATCAGATTAAAAAGGCAGGATTAACGGTGGAAGCGTTTCTGAAATATTATAGGTAAGTCATGTCGTGGGTCGCTTGAAAGGATAGCTGTAAGTCAGCTTGCATGATTTATCTCCATATTGCAGCGACAAACAAGCCTTGTCTTCAAATGGTTATCTCGCTATAATCGGTTTCGATACATGGAGGCTTGATGGTCACAGACGACAGGGATTTAAAATCATCCGACATCCAAGTTCTCTCCAGCCGGGATTCCATCGCTGCTTTTTTCTCTTCCCTCGGCTACAATACCGACGGTAAATCCGGCGCGCGTATAAAACAAAGTGTCTCAGCCCTCGGCATCACGCCAGATAATATTGCCAAGACAATAAAGCACGTCGAACGCCTTGCGGACCAGGAAAACGGAACGCTCCAGGTTTACCTCTTTGAACTCTCTTCGGTAACTGTCATGGCCATCAGGGCTTTGGCCCGCGCTTTCCGAGACCGTGCCGGAAAATACCTTCTGGTTCTCACCAGTGACTACGAAAGCATCGATTTTATATTCTTAGAGCGCGTTCTGCCATCCGCAAAGGAAGGCGGCATTGCCACAAAGGGTGTAACGATCCGTCCGCACATTCTGACGGCCAAAAGAAGAGATCCCGGTACCCTGGCCCTTCGGGTGCTGAGGCGTTTCACCTATACAGAATCGGACGCTGATGCCCAAGCGGACAAGCTTTTGTCGGCGTTCAGTGTTGCCGAGTGGTCAGAACGTCTTTTTAACAACCGTGCCTTATTCTCCGACTATTATCTCCTGGAGCGGCTGCCGCAGTCTCCTGCATGGTCAGAGCAGATCAAGCCCCAGCTCCTTAAACTCCGTGAGCTTTTCGTGAACGTCCGGGAGAAGTTCGGCAATCAAAAGGAAGCTGTTGTTCGTGAAAAGCTCCTACAGCCGGTTTTCGAACTTCTCGGCTTTACCGCGATCATGGGCAAGGACAGCAAGAGCCTGGATGCAGAGCCGGATTACCGGCTCTATCAGAAAGATGCGGGCACGTCGGGTAAGCCTCTTGCTGTTTGCCTTGCCTACACCTGGAACCGGTATCTTGACGGCAAGGACGAGACGCGGGATACTGAAACGCCTGATGAAAATCCCGGTGCGCATGTGGTGACGCTTCTGGAAGCGGGTGAAGCCTCGTGGGCCATAGTGACGAACGGAAAAGTCTGGCGGCTTTATTCGTCCAAGGCGCATTCCCGGGCGACGAACTACTACGAAATCGACCTGGAAGAAACCCTTGCAATGCAGGATCCGCAGGAGGCGTTTCGCTTCTTCTGGCTCCTGTTCCGGGAACAGGCCTTTGCTCCTGTTGAGGAGATACACAAAGGCGAGAAGAGAACGACAACGTTTCTTGACAGGCTTATCGAAGAAAGCGAAGCCTATGCAAAGGAACTGGGCGAGAAATTAAAGTCTCGCGTTTTCGACGACATTTTCCCGCACTTTGCCGAAGGCTTCATAGAGCATATGGGTGGTGCGGAACACTTCCTGTCATTATCAGAAGAAGAACGT
>JANPMZ010000148.1:0-18629 GCA_031427195.1 Nitrospirota bacterium | reverse complement strand
CATTCCCGATAAAGCGGTGATGGAATTGGCCCTCAAAAAAGGCAGCAAGGTGAAGGCCACCATTGAAACTCAAGCATTCGACCGGGAAGGGTTCCTGCGGCTTTTCGGAATATGGAAAGGCAGGTCGATTGAGGAAACCGGCGTCTTTCAGGATATTTTGAAGGAACGCTCCAACTTCGGACGAGGCGAGGTCAAGCTTTGATCTTCTGCCTCGACACCGATATCCTTATTGAATATTTTCGAGGCAACACGAAGATAGAAGCCCGGATCCGATCCCTCTCGGAAAAGGACAACATCGGAACAACATGGTTGTCGTATTATGAATTCTTCAAAGGCATCTTTGCCAGCGGCAAACTGGCAGAAGAAAAATTCCTCCAGACCCTTCTCGACACGTCCCTGATTCTCGATTCCTCATACGAATCGGCCAAAATAAGCGGCGAGATTTACGCCAACCTGAAAAAAACCGGTCAAATCATCAGTGATGCGGATATTCTGATCGCTGGTATCGTAAAGAGTCATGATGCGACCCTCGTGACCAATAACACATCACATTTCAAAAGGATTGCAGGCCTCAAGGTAGAGAATTGGTTGTAGCAGCGGTCGAACCGCAGAGACTGTGATCATGGATCGAGGAGATTTTCTTTTTCAGACCAGCTTAAACAAAATCGCCAGTATAATAGTTCCACTTATAATCATTTTATCCCTCTTCCGCCTCCTTTCCCCCTCCCTCAAATCCGACGTCAGCTTCTCCCAGGCAATCTACGACCGAAGCGGGAAGCTTATTCGTTTAACGCTGTCACGCGACGACAAATACCGCTTGTGGCTGCCGCTAAAAGCGATATCTCCGGTTCTGGTCAATGCCACACTCCTGCACGAGGACAAGTTGTTCAGGTTCCATCCAGGGGTGAGTCCAGCGTCTCTTGCCCGCGCGATATGGCATACCTACGTTAAAAAAGACCGGAAGATCGGCGGTTCCACGATCACGATGCAGCTTGCCCGCATCAAGTACGATATCAACTCCCGCACTATCACCGGCAAAACAATTCAGATCCTGGCCGCATTCTGGCTTGAGCTCCTGTATTCCAAGAATGACATCCTCGAAGCCTATCTCAACTTCGTGCCCTACGGTCTGAACATCGAAGGCGCCGGCGCTGCGAGCCTCATCTACTTCCATAAGAACGCTGACAAGCTCACGCTCACCGACGCGCTCACCTTGAGCGTGATACCCCAGAGCCCGGCCCGCAGGATTTCGGAAGTGCGAAGTCAACAAGATAATCCCCCTCAATCCCCCTTCCCCGATAGCATCATTCGAGGACAAGTTTCCAAAGGGGGAATATCCAATTCAGAAGAATCCAACCCCCCTTTAGCAAAGGGGGGAAAGGGGGGATTTGAACGGAAGCTGTCTGGTAACGCTCTTCAGATCGCACGGGCCGCACTCTTCGCCAAATGGATCAGAAAATATCCGAATGACAAAGACCAGAAGTCTGTCGTGGACCTGCCTATCGTTCTCAAACGTCCTTCTGACCTGCCGTTTCTGGCGCCTCACTTTGCGAATGAAGTACGCGAGCTTGACCCCTTTGATCCGGTGCTCCACACGACGCTTGACCTCAGACTCCAGAAACTCATTGAGCGTCATGTCAAAAGTTATGTCGAAGCGAATCGACAGAAGGGGATCAATAATGCCGTGGTCCTCCTGGTTGACCATCGGACCCTTGAGGTCAAATCGCTGATCGGTTCCTCTGATTTCTTTGATCAAAAGATCGATGGCCAGGTGAACGGAGCACGGGCAAAGCGTTCTCCGGGATCTGCCCTGAAACCCTTCATCTATGGCCTCGGTATCGACCAGGGACTTCTCCATCCTCTGACCATGCTCAAAGACGCGCCCATGAGTTTCGGCGCCTATAACCCGGAGAATTTCGACAACGAGTTCGCGGGACCGATCAAGGCGAAGGACGCGCTGGTGAAGAGCAGGAACGTGCCGGCTGTTGATATCGCATCGCGTCTAACTTCGCCGGGGCTGCATGGGTTTCTGCTGAAAGCCGGGATCACGCGTATGCGCGAGGAGTCCTTTTACGGTATGTCCCTGGCCCTGGGGAGCGCAGAGGTCTCAATGGAGGAGTTGGTGCAGCTCTATGCCATGCTTGAAAATGGCGGCGAGTTGAAACGGCTCAAGTTCCTGAAGTCCCAAAAAAAAGAAGAGGGGACACGACTCCTCAGCAAAGAGGCGAGTTACCTGGTGCTCGATATTCTTTCGGACAACCCCAATCCGCTGCAGGGCTTTCGCACGGACTGGATCCGTGACCATTTGGCCGTTTCCTGGAAGACCGGCACCTCCTTCGGGTTCCGCGACGCATGGTCCGTGGGGATCGTCGGGCCTTATGCGCTGGCGGTCTGGATCGGGAACTTCGACGGAGAAGGCAATCCCGCTTTCATTGGCCGGGAGGCGGCAGCGCCGCTTTTCTTCGAGATCATCGACTCGCTTAAATCCCAGGACCACGGGATCGGTGAGTTTTCCGGCAAGGGACTGGCGGACCTGGACCTGACCAAAGTCGAGGTCTGCACCCTGTCAGGCGGGCTGCCGGGTCCTGATTGCAAGCAGCGGGTATTGACCTGGTTTATCCCCGGTAAGTCACCCATTGCGAAATGCGCCGTTCACCGAAGGATATCCATCAATAGCCGCACGGGCCTGCGGGCCTGCATTGACGGCGGACCAGGGACCAGATCCGAAGTGTATGAGTTCTGGTCGTCCGATCTTATCGCGATCTTTCGACAGGCCGGCATCCCCCGCCGCGTGCCGCCTCCGTATGAGCCCGGATGCCGCATGGAGGAAGTATCGTCCAGAGGATCGGGACCGCAGATCACCTCTCCCCGGGACGGAGTTGTGTACAGCCTCCGGGCAGGGTCGCTCAAAGACGAGCGTGTGCCGTTCACGGCAGTCACCGACGCGGACACGAAGACTATTCACTGGTTTGTGAGCGAGGAATATCTCGGCAGTTCGGATAGCGGCAAGGCCTTTTTCTGGACACCGAAGCCGGGGAGGTTCGTGGTGCGTGCCGTGGACGACCACGGTCGATCAGCAGTGAGGGATGTTGCGACTCAAATGGTTGAGTAATGCCTGGTTGTCCATTTATTCCTTCTTTTTTCTTTCCCCTCGCCAGTGTATAATGCCCACGTCTTTAATTCAGGCAATCTATGAAATCCAAAACCGAAGCCATAATCATCGGCAGTATGAACCTGGGCGAGGCTGACAAGCTGGTCACTTTCTTCTCTCTCGACCGGGGGATGCTGAAGGGCGTTGCCAAGAACGCCCGCAAGTCCTTCCGGCGCTTCGGCGCAGGGCTCGAATCTTTCACGTATTGCCGGCTCCACCTCCATGAACGGGAGCATCAGGACCTTCTGCGCATCGAGTCCGCCGACATCCTTACCCAGGCGTCCGCGATCTGCGACGACCTGCAGCGCGCTGCGGTCGGAGCGGTTATCCTGGAACTGGTACGGGAGCTGGCTCCCCCGGGTGAGCGCAATGCCACCGCTTTTCTCCTGCTTACCCACGTACTCCATCTGTTGAACGGGGGAGAGGACCCCGTCTTTCTGCTCCGTGTTTTCGAAATCAGATTCCTGTCGCTTCTCGGGTATCAGCCCAAGCTCGACCACTGCCTTTCGTGCGGCCGACAATCAGCCGGGGAGATGGTCTTTCACACCATGAAGGGAGGCGTTATCTGCCCTGACTGCATGGTCTCTTCAGGCGATCCTCAGGTACGCCTGTCACCGGGCACGATCGGGTTCTACTACCAGGCGCTCCGGATGGACATGGACAAGATCTGCCGGCTCAAACCTTCGGCCGCGATCATGCAGGAACTCGACCGGACCTTCTCGGACCACACCTTTTACATCCTCGGCAAGCGGCTCAAATCCACGGAATTCCTCAGGACGGTATGTAATATCTAATTCGGATTGCGGATTTCGGATTGCGGAATGGGGTGAACATAATGCGGAATGCGGATTTCGGAATGCGGAATGAAAGGATGGATCAGCGCTTCTTCTTGTTATCGCGTCGATTATTCGGCAGCTTTACCAGCAGAATCAAGCAGAAGAAGACACAGGTGTAGGAAAAAAGATCGCCGTAGCGCGTATAAAGGGTCCGGACAGTGCCCGGGTTCAGCGCCTGCATGAGCTCAGCTTCAACGAAGAGGCCGGAGGTCTGCAGGATTTTGCCGTTTGCGTCGATGAAGCCTGAGATGCCGGTATTGGCCGCGCGGGCAACAGGAACGCGGTTCTCGACAGCGCGGAACACGGCCATGGAAAAATGCTGGTATGGCGCGGCTGTGCGGCCGAACCATGCATCGTTCGTGATGGTCGTGATCACGGTCGCCCCCTGGTCCACGAACCGTCTGACCAGGTCCGGAAAAATGATCTCGTAGCAGATGACCGTGCTGACCTTCACGTCCTGCTGACCCGGGACCGGAACGGCCATGACCGTGTATTCTTTGCCTGCCTGGAAATCGCCGATTGCCTGCACCAGCTTATCAACGAAAAAAAGCACGTTCTTGAGCGGAACATACTCGCCAAAAGGAACGAGGTGAAACTTGTGGTACTCGGCCAGGGTCGTGCCTTCCGGAGAGAGCAGGAAGGCGGAGTTCCTTAGGTGGACCACCCGTTCGGGCAGGAGCTCAAAGGTCGGGCTTCCGAACAGGATTGGAATATGATTGCTCTTCACGAAGCGCTTCAGGTCAGCGGTGCGTTCCCGATCGTTCTCCCTTGGGCTGTTAAAGTAAAAAGGAGTTGCGGTCTCAGGCCAGAGGACCAGGTCCGGACGCAGCTTTGCGGCCTTGCTCGTCAGCCGTTCGTATACTTCTATGACCTGCATCTCGTATGCAGGGTCCCACTTTTGGTCCTGCTCGATATTCCCCTGGATGACCGATACCTTGAAGGAGCCTTTTGCTTCGGGCTTGCGGAGTTGCAGAACGCCGTAGGAAAGGACGAGTGCAAGGACCGATCCTGCTGCAACCAGCGGGATGAACCGCTTTTGGTCTAAAATAAGTTCGGCCAGGGCGGCATTCACCAGCACGATCAGGAACGAGATGCCATAGACGCCGGTTATGTCGGCAATCTGTATGACGGGAAGCGCAGTGTACTGTGTATACCCGAGCAGAGACCAGGGGAAACCGCTGAACACGTAAGTTCGCGCGAGCTCCAGTGCGGTCCAGAGTGCCGGCGCTGCAAGGAAGGCCAGGGACGGATGGTTTTTCCTGATATGGATGAGGGCTGCACCGAACAACGCGGGGTAGATCGCAAGATAGGCGCAGAGCAGGAGGGTGACGAGTGAAGCCGGTACGAGCGGTACGTTGCCGTAGAAATGGACGGAATTGGTGACCCAATGCACGGTGCCGGCAAAATAGACAAGGCCGGTGATGCCCCCGGTCCAGAGGCCGTTCCTGACGGAGCTGTTTTTGAGCGCGATAAGCAGGGGGACCAGGGCGAACCAGGCGAGAAAATGGAACTGGATAGTCGGGAATGAAGCCGCCAACAGCAGGCCTGAGACCGCTGCCAGCGACGCAGTGCGGAAGTTCATGCTATTTTGCCGCCTGATGTCCCTGCATCCAGCGGAGCAGCCCGTCTTTCATGCTGTTGCTGATATTCTGCTCCGGTGCAACAGGCGCGGTTGACTGCTGAGGACGAGGTTGCGGTGCTGCGGATTTGGTTGACTTGGCCGGTGTTTTCACGGGTGACGGCCTGGCTGCCAACGCAGGCCTCACCTCTTCCTGCAAATGCGGCGCGATGCTTGCTATGGCATGGCGGTACAGGATCTCCCGCTTCGGTTTTTCCAACATGATGACGTAACTGTCAAAGGCCTTGATCTTTCCCGAGACCTTGATCTTGTTCTGGAGCGTGACCGTCACTGATGACTGTTCGGCCATGTAGGAACTTAGCATTCTATCGAGGAGATTCGTTTCCATAGTATTCAGCGGTTGATCGTGGTGATCGCGTGTTTGTAGTAGAGATGCTGCCTGCCCCCTTCATTGAGCAGGACCGTGAAATTATCGTAGGCTTCGATGTTCGCCTTGATCCGCTGGCCGTTGATAAGAAAAAAGGTAAGGACCTGGTTCTCGGTCATTGCTTTGTCCAGAAATTCCTGCTGGATGTTTGGCCGCCCTGCCGGAGGTTCCGGAACAGGCAATGTACCGGGTTCCAGCGCAGCAGCCGCTGAAGGGGAGGTAAGAAGTGCGTGGGGGGCGGTCACAAAGGACATTTCCTGCTTCAACACGGTGATCGTTCTGCCGTCTTCTTCGAGATTAAGCTCGTAACGTCCGATATCGCGGATAATACCTTCGTGTTCTGCCTTGTTCATCAGGCCGATACGAACCTTGACACCGGTTGTTTGCGCCTGGGACAGGAACTGTGGTTCGATCGTGTGCCGCAACTCTTCTTTTAATACTTCCATTGAAAAAAATAATATCTGAATTCGGTTTCATTTGCAAGAAATATTTCTTGCGGCGGAAGTCTGGGTGGATCATGTCCGGTCGACAGTTCGGTTGTTTAGTATTGACATTTAATCGCATATCACTTATATTTCCGGCATGTATGAACTTATGATAGAGTCCAAATTTGCCGCTGCTCATCAATTGCGTGGTTACCAGGGAAAATGCGAGAAATTGCATGGCCATAACTGGCGCGTTACGATCGCGGTGACGGCTGAGCGTCTGAACGATATCGGACTGGCCATCGATTTTGTAGACCTCAAAAAGTTCCTTCGGGAGGTGCTCGATCAGCTGGAGCACACGTTCCTCAACGATATCTTTCCGTTCACGCAGATCAACCCCTCGTCGGAGAACGTTGCCAAGTGGATCTACGATAGTATGACGAAGAAGATCAATGGCGACGATCTTGAAGTCGCGAGCGTCACGGTATGGGAGTCCGATACCGCGTCGGCCAGTTACTTCGACTAGTGATCATACTCGCTCCGCTCCGCGATCTACTATGAATATCACCCCGCAAACCGCTGAGAAGATCCTTTCTCTGGCGAATTCCCTTCATGCTGATGCTGCAGAGGTCTATCTCCGCTCCTATACGGCCACGTCCATTGAAGTAAAGGAACAAAAGGTCGATGCCTTCGACCGCGCTCATGATATCGGGGCGGGTCTGCGCGTGCTGGTGAACGGGCACATGGGCTTTGCTTTTACGACCGATCTTTCTGACCACGCCCTCACGGTCCTGGCCGAAGCGGCCGTTACGAACGCCCGCAACACCGAACCCGATCCCTTCCACTCCATTCCTGAAAAGCCCTCGATGCCCTACCGGTCAGTGGCCATGTTCGATCCTGAGATACCGCACTTATCCGAAACAGAGAAGATCGACCGTGTTATGGCCATGGAACGTGCGGCCTTTGGCGTGGACCCGCGGATCAAACGCATGCGCAAGGCATCGGCGAGCTTCTCGTCGTCAGAGACACTCATTGCCAATACCCACGGAGCGCTGGTGGCGTACCAGGGCACGGCTGCCTCGTCGAGCATTGAAGTGGTTGCCGAGGACCAGGGAGAAGCGCAAGCCGGTTCGGACTTCGATGTGAACAGATTTTACCGCAAGCTTGGGATCGAAGAGGTGGGACGGCGCGCCGCGCACCGGGCGCTCGATCTGCTCGGCGCGAAAACCATTGATTCGGTCAAGGCGCCGGTGGTCCTTGATGCCGTGGTGGCCGAGGAATTTCTGGCAATCATGGCAAGCGGCTTCTCGGCGGAGAACGTGCAAAAGAAAAAGTCCCTGTTCATCGGGAAACTGGGCCAGGAGGTCGTTTCACCGCTCATCACGGTGTATGACGACGGCTTGCTTGAGGGCGGCCTCGGCACCGCACCGTCCGATGATGAAGGTGTGCCGACGATGAAAAAGACGGTTATCGACAAGGGCAGGCTCACCCTGTTCCTCTATAATACCTATTCAGCCAGCAAGGACAGGGTACTTTCTACCGGGAACGGCATGCGCGGCGGATTTAAAGGGGTACCGATGGTCGGTGTGACGAATCTGTATGTCGATCCGGGCCCCTATTCTCTGAACGAGCTAATCAGCGCCACCAGCAGCGGCCTCTATGTCACCGAGGTGATGGGTATCCATACCGCCAACCCCATATCGGGAGACTTTTCCGTGGGCGCCACCGGGTTCTGGATTGAGAACGGGAGAAAAGCCTATCCCGTGCGCGAGATCACGATCGCGGGCAACATTCTTGATCTTATGAAAAACATCGATGCCGTGGGCAGCGACCTCAGATTCACCGGCAGGATCAACTGCCCGTCGCTTCGCGTGAGAGAGCTGTCGATCGGCGGGAAGTGATCCAAATTGCGGAATGCGGATTTCGGATTGCGGAATAAAGTAGTTAGGTCGGGAGCGCCGAAACCCGACGTATTGCTTTCAAATCGTATCCTGAATATGTTGGGTTTCATTTCGTTCTACCCAACCAAACTTAACACATCTCTCAGATACGGTGCTTGACGAATATGCCGAGGTAGCAGAGTAACAGTCCATATATACCGGGCGGGGCGATATAGCTGCCCCGCCTCAACTTTTGCAATTGACTATACTACCGTGCATCTGTAAGATATCCTTATACAATGGTATCGATTTGGATTGGTCGTGGTTTCAGCCTTAGTTCAAAAAGGAGTTTGTTATGAGATTAACCGTCGAACAAATTGCAGAAGAAGCTCTTTCACTTCCCAGTGACGCACGTGCCCTTCTTGCGGATAGATTAGTCGAGAGCCTGGATCCGGCTGAAGACGAAGATATCCGTCAACTCTGGATAAATGAAGCATGTCGCCGTCGCGATGAAGTTCGCACAGGCCGTGTTCAAACAATTCCCGGTGATGTCGCCCTGGCACAAGTCAGGCAAGCCATCAAAAAATGAGATATGAACTTCATCCCGAAGCTCTGGAAGAATACCAAGATGCGGCCCGATATTATGAGAGTTGCCAATCCGGTCTCGGGCAGCGTTTTATCGACGCGATTGAGCACGCTATTCAGCGTATTGTTGATAAACCTGAACAATGGAAACCACTTGAAAAGGATGTACGCCGATATCTGACGCGCGTATTTCCTTATGCCATTCTATACTCCATCGAAGCAGATTACATTCTTATCATGGCTGTAATGCACTGCCACCGGGAACCTGGATACTGGAAAAATCGCATTCGATAGGCCATTCTTATTTTATAAGCCAGTCGGTAGGTCGGGTAGAGCACGGCGAAACCCGACGTATTGCATTCAAATCGTATCCTAAATATGTTGGGTTTCACTTTGTTCTACCCAACCGACAGACTTCCTCAAACATGGTGCGGCAATCCGGTCGCCTATTGCGAGAAAGAAGGTTTGAAATGAAAACCGCGAAATACTTGAGTGAAGATGTTGTGATCCAGAAAGCTGTTGATGCTCTCATGAAAGCTTTGGGCCCCGTGGAGGCGTTTCGCTTCATGAACATGCCCAAAAGAAAAAAGGTGGAAAGCGTCAAACGCCATCGGGACTGGCAGCAGACATTGAACAAAACCAAGTTCTTCGACGAGGTGTTTTCTGGATAACATGGTGCTGATTTTTAACTGACCCAGTCGGTAGGTCGGGTAAAGCACGGCGAAACCCGACGTATTGCTTTCAAATCGTATCCTAAATATGTTGGGTTTCACTTCGTTCTACCCAACCTACAGACTGCTGAAAGGTACAAAGCCCTCGCTCGGAAGTATTTGGGTGAGGCGGTGGTGGAAAGCGAGTTGCCGGAGGCGGTAAAATACTCTCCCCGAGCCGAACCGTATTTGTTTAAACTTAGGGCCGGTGAGCAAACCCCATACTGGATCAAAGCTGATGTGCAAAATGTTATTTATTGGTCAGAAGATGGATGTCAGTATGAAGCACACTATGCCAACGGTCGCGTCGTCAAAAAAGGCGAGAAAATATCCATGAACATGGCAACAAATTTCAAATTTCATGCCATCAGCGACTGCACTCAGGCTGAGGGTGGAGTAGGAGTACAACTCAAATAGCCACACGGGGCAACTTATTCAAACAAGTTGCCCCTGTTTGTAGACATCATTTCTCAGAATGAGTATTCTGGGAACCGGTTAACTCATTACACTTTTCCAGGTGGGCAAAGACGCCCATCTGGGATTTCTTTTTTGATACAAGGGTATTGCGACATTTCACTCTTTCTCGAAAACCGATTTTCGACATTTTCCAGCGGGCTGCTTGCGACATGATGTTTTTACCCGAGTAATCGCACGGTTCGCGTGCCCCGAAATAAGCTGATTACGCTTTTGTCGAAAATTGCGATGATGAGCTTCCATTCCCGCCCGTAAAGCGCGCTCTTCCTCTATCCCTGGCCCATTTTCGTAAGCCCTTTGTCGCAAGCGACCCTGCATATTGATAGCCACAACCCTCTTTTGCAACAACATTCTTCTATTTCCGGCGTATCATCTCGGGCAAACGCCCATTCATGGTTCACGGGTTGGGCGATTAGATCCAAAAAGGATAACAATATGCCGGAAGATACCATGTCACACATGATCAAGGATTTCATCGTACACCTTGGCGCGGCAGGACGCGCAACAAGCACCATTGCCTGCTACCAACGGACCTTGAACACCTTAAAAGATTGTGCCTTCGACTCTTGCCGATATTCTGACAAAGCGAATCCGTATTTTACTGAGAGAGGATGCATCATTGCGAAGTGCCATGATCTTCCCGGGTAGGTCGGCAGATCGGCCTATGTCCGCATGGCTGGCTCAGTTCCGGTTTGATAAGTGGAAAAAACTGGCGGGTATCAGAAAAGCACTGATGATTCACTCATTCAGTGCGGGTTATGCGACGTCACTGTATGAAACAACAGGCGATCTATTTCTTGTGGCTCGCGCGATGGGGCGTCGGGATGTCAGCACGACAATGCGCTATATCCAAACAAATTCATCTGTGCTCAGGAAGGCTGTAGAATATACATTTGAGCGGTCGACACGAGCCATGCCGCTTACGCCTTTTTCTGATGGAGCTTTATTTCGAGCCGCAGATCCAGCGCGTCCGCTACGCTCTTGATCGTTTCTAACGTGGCTTTGCTGAAGGCCCCGCGTTCGAGCCGGGAGATCACGCTCTGTTTGGTCCCCAGCCTTCGCGCAAGCTCGGCCTGCGACAGACCGGACTTTTCACGCGCCTTGATCATGGCTTTCAAAACCTGGAACTCCGGGTCAAGGTCGTCCCATGCTTTTTTGAACGACGGGTCTTCCATTTGACCGGCGATATATTCTTTCAATGTTCTGCCCTTCATGGTTTTCCTCCACAACGCTCGATATAATCATACATTCTTTTGTCCGCAAGCTCGATTTACCGCGCAGGCGTTTTGTCCGTTTTCTTCAGAAACCCGTGCAGCAAAATGAATCGCCGTCCTGTTACCGTGAAGTACAGCAGCCGTATATTTCCCAGATGGTCCTTGACCCGCAATTCTCTGATTTTACCTCGTATCTGCCGGGTATACGGCTCCTTCAGGAGAACGCCCTGTTCTGCCAGAAGATCGATGAGTCTCACAACCTTGGCCCGCGTCTTTGGCGGGAGTTCGTCCAAAAACTCCGCCACCGGCTCCCGACCGCTGCTGTCCTTATAAAATTCGACCTCTCATGCCATAAAACTATGATAGTATATAAGTGATAATCCGGCAAGAGAATTCTGGGGGAGCGCACGGATAGGAGACGTTGATACCTGACGAGCATTTAGCCTGACAGCCACTTGCGTCGCCCACTAATTGCACGTTGAGTATCAACGTTCCAAATATGCGCCTTTCTTACTTCCGAACGTGACTAAAAAACAGTTGCAAAAATTCATCCCCGTGTGCTACTATTACCCATGAGCAAAGCCGATAAACTGTTGAAGCGGTTTCTATCAAGCCCGAAGGACTTTAGCTATGACGAGCTGGTAAGGTTGCTTGCCGTTTTCGGCTATGAAGAAGTTGCGCCTGGCAAGACGGCAGGATCGCGGCGGGCATTCATCAACAGCAAAACAAAAAGCATTATCCGAATGCACAAGCCGCACCCGTCGAACATTCTGAAACGCTACCAGGTAGCCGATGCAATGGCGGAATTAAGAAGCAAGGGGGTAACAGAATGAGCGACACTATAACGCACAAGGGATTTATCGGCTCGGTCCATTTCAGCGCAGAGGACAACGTGTTTCACGGGAAGATCGAGGGTATAACCGACCTCGTATCCTTCGAGGGAAAGAGCGTCAGGGACCTGGTAAAAGACTTTCATGCAGCCGTGAATGATTATATCGAGCTGTGCGACCAGGTAGGGAAGAAGCCTGAAAAATCGTATAAAGGCAGCTTTAATGTCCGCGTACCTTCAGGGCTTCATCGTAAGGCCGCAGAGAAGGCGCTTGTAAAGGGCATCTCTCTTAATCAGTTCGTGCAAGAGGCAATAGAAAAGGCCGCATCGGCATAATTATGCAGCCGCTTTCAGATTCACAGCTCTACATTGGCGTTTCTTTTTTCATGATTTTGTTGTAAAATATAAGCAAATATCAGATGGTCACCTAATCTTATGAAAACAGTATATATAGAGACATCAATAGTGAGTTATCTGACTGCCCGACCAGCAAGGGATTTGATTGCGGCAGCGTGGCAGAACGCAACCAGTTCATGGTGGACGACTCAGCGACTACGCTTTGAACTCTACACCTCCCAATTGGTAGTGGAGGAAGCCGAGCAAGGCGATCATGATGCAGCGCGGCGGCGCCTCGCTGTTTTATCAGAACTGCCGCATCTTGCGATAACAGATGAAGTAACAGAACTTGCCATTGCGCTTCTGAAGGCTGGCGCGTTACCGCACGCGGCAACTGGTGATGCGATGCATGTGGCTTTGGCGTCGTATCACGAGGTTGATTATTTGCTGACTTGGAATTGCCGTCATATTGCCAACGCCGAAATGAAACCTTTAATCCGCAGTGTTTGTATAAACAACGGCTATCAATATCCGGAAATATGTACACCTTTAGAGCTTATGGGAGATCAAGACGATGATTAAGGATGAAATTATTCAAGAAGTCTGGCGTGGGAAAGATGCAGTTGCGGCCAAGTACAAGCATGATGCTACGGCAATGGCGAAGGCATTACAGCATCGGGAAAAAGGGTCCTTAGCAAAAGTTGTCAACCTTCATGCCCGCCACCAGACTATCTCGCGCGCCACAAAATAATCGTGGCGTCAACGTTGTTGACATCATTTCTCACAATGAGTATTCTGTGTATTCTGGGAACAAAGGAGCATTGAGCCATGAAGAAGCTTATCGTTTTCGAAATAATGGCCGTCGTTTTGACGGCCGCTGTATCTTTCGCAGAACAGAAGGAATGCACGTCGGTACGCGAGGCGAAAAAGCTCATTGAGCTGAATCGTCAGAGTGATGCCAAGGCTTGCCTCGACGACCTGAAAACGGATGTCGAAGCGAACTACCTTCTGGGAGTGATTTACTTCCAGGAAAATAATCTCTCGGCAGCCAAAGACAGGTTTTCAGCGCCGGCAGTCAGAAGCTCTAAAGGCGGGGAAATCTTTAAGCTCTACAAGAGCGCAGGAGACTCCTACGCCAATCAGGAAAACTTCACTGGAGCAGGCAACAACTACGAAGAAGCGCTCGCTTACAAAGCGGACGCCAGACAGACTATCGCTCTCGATATGTTCGAGCGCGGGAAATCCACTGGCAAGCGCGGATATTTTACCGTCGCCAACCGGCTGGACAGCTCGTTCGGCCAAAAAGCTGCGGATCATATCAACGCCCAGATCCAAGGCACCAAGAGCGTCGACAAGAAGATCGAACTGCTTGAAGATGCCGCGAATCTGGACAAGAAGTATGAGATAACCCTCCGCACCACCAAAGAAGCAGAGGGCCGAGGCAATCTCGAGAAAGCAAAAATCTTCGCTCGGAAAGTCGGGCAGGAAACTGCCACTGAAAAGTACAAAGCTCTCGCCCGAAAGTATTTGGGTGAGGCGGTGTTGGAAGAGCAGTTGCCGGAGGTGGTAGAATACGCTCCTCGGGCTGAAATGTATGTTTTCTGGGTCAAGAAAGGAGAACAAACTAACCATTGGATTGAAATTCAAGGGAACAACCAGCAATATTTGTTTGTTCGCGACAATGAATGTGTATTTGACATTGTGTGCGCTGATGGACGTGTTATAAAAACGAATGAAACTATTACCCCTGAACATGGGCGCAAATTCAAATTACGTGCTATTAACAATTGTGCACAGGAAAAAGGCGGAATAGGTTTGCAATTTAAGTAATTAAAAATTGCGAGGGACAACTTGTCTAAGACAAGATGTCCCTATTTGTAAACATCATTTCTCAGAATGAGTATTCTGGGAACCGGTCAAATCATTACACTTTTCCAGGTGGGCAAAGATGCCCATCTGGGGTTTCTTTTTTGATACAAGGGTATTGCGACATTTCACTCTTTGTCGAAAACCGATTTTCGACATTTTCCAGCGGGCCGCTTGCGACATGATGTTTTTACCCGAATAATCGCACGGTTCGCGTGCCCCAAAATAAGCTGATTTACGCTTTTGTCGAAAATTGCGATGATGAGCTTCCATTCCCGCCCGTAAAGCGGGCTCTTCCTCTATCCCTGGGCCATTTTCGTAAGCCCTTTGTCGCAAGCGACACCGCATCTTGATAGCCACAACCCTCTTTCGCAACTCCATTCTCATCTTTCCGGCGTATCCTCTCGATTAAATCCAAAGAGGAGAATAATATGCCGGAAGATGCCATATCACACATGATCAAGGATTTCATCGTACACCTTGGCGCGGCAGGACGCGCAACAAGCACCATTGCCTGCTACCAGCGAGACCTTGAACACCTTGCGAAGGATGTTTGCGCATTGATGGACACTATAATATCGCGACACGTTAAAAACGAAACAAATATTAACGGTTCGGTGCGTTTGGGAAACGCGCCCTACGACTTCAACAATAAATCGTAGGGACCGTTCCCCGAACGGTCAGCACCACTTCGTGATGTTTCGTAATTAAATTGTCACAATACCTGACGAGCATTTAGCAGCCTGACAGCCACTTGTGTCGCCCACTAATTGCACGCTGAGTATCAACGTTATATGCGCCTACCAGGTGGCCGATGCAATGGCGGAATTAAGAAGCAAGGGGGTAATAGAATGAGCGACACTATAACGCACAAGGGATTTATCGGCTCGGTCCATTTCAGCGCAGTCTGTAGGTCGGGTAGAGCACGGCGAAACCCGACGTATTGCTTTTAAATCGTATCCTAAATATGTTGGGTTTCACTTCGTTCTACCCAACCTACCGACTCAGGTTCACCGGCAGGATCAACTGCCCGTCGCTTCGCGTGAGAGAGCTGTCGATCGGCGGGAAGTGATTCGATTGCGGATTGTGGATTTCGGATTGCGGAATAAAAACGGAAAACCCCTGACCCCTGACTCCTAACTACCTTCTCCCCAAAGCCTCTTCTCAATAGCCTCCAGCATCGTTCCAAAGGTCTCCGGCTGTATGGCCGAGCAGACGACGCCGTTAAAACGAGCCGCAATGATCTTCGCCCAGAGGGGGTTCACGAGATCGACCTTGTTGAAAACGACCAGCCGGGGGATATGCTCAAGGCCGAGTTCGAGGATCAATTTGTCCACGGACTCCATCTGATGTTCGAACCGTGGATTACTGATGTCCACGACATGTACGATCAGGTCCGCATCCTGCATCTCGTCGAGCGTGGCGCGGAAAGCACCCAGCAGGTCCTTCGGCAGGTCCTTGATAAAGCCCACGGTGTCGGTAATGACCACCTCGCGGTCTCGCGGAAAACGGAGCCTTCGCGTTGCGGTGTCGAGCGTCGCAAAGAGCAGGTCCTCGGCCGTAACCGCGGACTTGGTCAGCGTGTTGAACAGGGTGGACTTGCCGGCATTGGTGTACCCGGCGATCGAAACGATGGGAATGGCGCTCCGGACGCGCCGTTCCCGGCGCTGGTGGCGCGCCTTGCCGAGGGCTTCGAGCTGCTTTTCAAGCCTGCGCAGCTTGTCCCGGGCCCGCCGCATATCGATCTCGAGGCGGGTCTCGCCGGGGCCTCGGCCTCCAATGCCGCCGGTGAGACGGGAAAGCGCGGTCGAACGCTCTGACAAGCGGGGGATGCGGTACTTGAGCTGTGCAAGCTCGACCTGGACCTTGCCGTCCCCGCTGTGCGCACGGCGCGCAAAGATGTCGAGGATGAGCTGCGTGCGATCGATGACGCGCATCTCGGTTATATCGCCGATGGATCTCACCTGGGCCGGGGTCAGGTTCTGGTCGAAGACAATAAGGTCGGCGCCGAGCTGCTGCGAGCGGATGATGAGCTCCTTGAGCTTCCCCTCGCCGAGCAGGAACCGGGGATTGATGTCATGGGGCCGCTGGATCACGGCATCAAGCACCTGGATGTTGTCCGACCGGGCGAGCTCCTTGAGCTCTTCGATTGATTCTTCCTGCTCGGACCGGCCTTTTTTAGAGACGCTGACCAGTATGGCGCGGTCCTTTTTCCCGACTGCGACGGCGGTCTGGGCGCGCTCCATCTCCCGTTCTATCTCGGCGATAAAATTGGCTGCATCGAGGTCGAGCTCGTGAATGGCTTGGGGCGGGAGGACCTCATACAGTTTCTGGTCCTGGTTCTGCGGAACAAGATGGGCCACGGAGATGGCGCCGGGCAGGCCGTCAGGAAGGACGGTGAGCGCGGCGATCATGTCGAGCCGGAGGAGCGCCAGGTCGGTGAGGTCCTCCTGGTTCAGCGGCTGGTCGCGCAGATGGGTATGAATGAACCGGACCCCGCGAAGACGGCGCGAGGCGAGCCGGTATGCGGAAAGGTCGGGTATGAGGATGTCGCGGTCGGAACCGACCAGCACGTCCTTGACGGCGCCGGAGCGGTCGATGATCAGGCCGACCTGTCTGCCGATAGCCGATGACGCTTCGGTCAGTGCACGGGCTGCTTCAGGCGTGATCACCGTGTTGGGAGGGTTCTTCCTCCGATAGAGGCGTTCCAGTGTCTTGATTTCCGCGGGCTTGAGCCCGGTTATGTTTCCATGAACGGTTGAGATGGCGGCCCCTTTGGCGACTACCTGCAGCTATGCGTCGTTATTTTACAATATAGACAATATCGTGTTCACGGACATGATCATTTACCTTGAGGCCGACGCTCTGGCCTGCCGAGGCCTCGTCCACATGCCGGTGCTCATACTCCATGGATTCAACCTTTTGGGTAAGATCCGTGCTATGGCCTTTCACGTGGATCTTCCTGCCTGACCTGAGCGTCCCTTTGTTAAGCTGGACCACCGCAACGCCGAGATGGCTGTAGTAATGGGTTATCACGCCGAGCGCTTCTTCGTTCGTTGACGGTTCCTCTACCGATGGAATTCCTATCGGCTGAGGCCCCGGCGTCACCATCATATCTTTTTTCGGTACACTTGCCAGTGATGACTTTTCCTGCGCAGTTTTCTTCTTTACGGGTGTCCTCGCAGTGACGGATTTTTTCTTGGCGACCTTTTTTTTGAGTACCTTCTTTTTCGCTGCTTTCTTGACGGATTTTGCGGCAGTCTGGCGAAGAGCGGTTTTTTTAACTTTTTTCTTGGTCACCTTTTTCGGCATGGTCAGTCTCCTCCGTATCGTTTACAGAAATAGACGTCTGATAAAAAACCTCACGAGTCCCTACACCGCATGAGTTGTAAAAGGGGGAACATTTTAGTACACAAATTCTTTTACCGACTGAAAACATAAAAATTATAACAAATTTACGAACAATTGCAAGTGAAAGCGTCGTATGGTCAAGGTTGGTTATGAGAATTAACTGTTTACTTTTACTAAAACCGCACATTTCTATTTTGGATTGACACAAATCAAACGGCGTTTTGCTTGACATTGTTGCAGAAGTATGAAATACTCAACTCCTTGATTCCAGAGTGAAATTATTTTTTAATGTGTTTTTACGGCGGGATTGATTACCTACTCTTATTCAGGGGGGAAACTATGAAAAAACAGTTATTGATGTTTGGATCTGTTCTGGTATTTGTCGTCATGTCTGCGGTTCTGATGCCGTCGGCCTATGCAACGAACGGCATGAACATGGAAGGCTACGGTCCCATCGCAACCGGCATGGGCGGTGCGTCCATGGCTTATGACAACGGTGCAGCGGCAATGATGAACAACCTTGCAACGCTTGGTCTTATGCCCGAGGGTGACCGCCTCGATGTTGCCCTTGGTTACCTGGGGCCTCATGTAAACGCTAAAGCGGGTGGAATGGAAGCAAAATCATCAGCCGATGTTTTTTTCATGCCGGCATTAGGCTGGATCAGAAAGGCCGGTGTTATGTCCTACGGTCTGGGGATGTTTGGACAGGGCGGCATGGGAACGGAATACGCCGCGGACTCGTTCATGGCATTAGGGTCGGGTGACATTGTACGTTCGGAGCTTGGCATCGGACGGATCCTTGTCCCGCTCGCTTACAACGTGACGCCTGATCTGATCATCGGCGGCAGCATCGACTATGTTTGGGCGAGCCTGGATCTCAAGATGGCCGCTACTGGCGGGCAACTCGCGGGTTTGGTAACGATTTGCACGGTCAACGCATGCGCTGGACTTCCGACTTTGGCTCTC
>JANPMZ010000147.1:0-8330 GCA_031427195.1 Nitrospirota bacterium | reverse complement strand
CATGCGCGACGTGAGCGCCACCATCGCGAGATTGTGGGCGTTCATGATGGCGTTGATGTCGCCCGTGAGGCCGAGAGAGAAGGGCGTGAGCGGAATGACCTGCGACAGGCCGCCGCCGGCTGCCGAACCCTTGATGTTCATGGTCGGGCCGCCCGAAGGCTGGCGAATCGCGGCGATCACATTCTTGCCGCGCTTGCCCAGGCCCTGGGTGAGGCCGATGGTCGATGTTGATTTGCCTTCGCCAAGGGGAGTCGGTGTGATAGCCGTCACGTCGATGTACTTTCCGTCGGGCCGCCCCTCAAGCCGCTTCAACACCTTTTTGAAATCAACTTTCGCGATAGAGTGGCCATAGGGCAGGAGCTCTTCCTTGGTCAGCCCCATCTTTTCAGCTATCTCCGCGATCGGCCTCATCCTCGTTTCCGAGTCTTCAGCAATTTCCCAGTCAGCATGCTTTGTTGGATCAAGTGCCATGATGTACCTCCCTTTAAAAGGCTATAGTGTAACCTGTTCAAACCGTTTCAACGGTTCTTTAATAGTTCACCAGCGCCTTCAGAAACTTCTCGTTCATGCGCCGGACGTTCTGTCCCGCGATGATGGCGATGTTCTTGAGCATCTTGAGCATCAGCACAGGCTCTTTTTTCTCAAGGTCCTCAAAAATCTTTTTCGGCAGAACCAAAAGCTCGGCGGACTCGATGACCCGGGCGTCGGTGGCATGGCTTGATTTTTCGAGCAGCGCGATCTCCCCCATAAAGCAGCCCTTTTCCAGCAGGACCAGGGGCTGGCGCCAGCCGTCGGTGGTGGTCTTCGAGATCTCAACGCGGCCCGACTGGATCATATAGATCCCCTTGCAGGGCGTCTTGAGCCGGAAGACATGCTCGTCCTTGGCGAACTTTTTGACCTCCATGAGCGGGATGAGCTTTTCCAGCTCCTCGTTTTCGAATCCCTTGAAGAGGTTTTGCATCTTCAGATTGCTGATTGTCTTGGGCATGGCTGCTACGTCTCCTTTTCGATCCGTTCCAGGCACACGGCGGTGACCTTGAATTCAGGCGTTTTGGAATAGGTATCGAGCGCCTTCTCGTTCGTCAGCACGTTCACCGCCGCCTCGGCATAGTGAAGCGGAATGAAGACCTCGCCTTTTCTCACGCGCCCGGTGACGCGCGCCTCGAGCGTGATGCTGCCGCGGCGCGAACGGACGCTCATCATATCGCCCGCCGCCACCTTCAGACGGGCCGCATCGTCAGGATGGATTTCGGCGTAGGCCCGGCCCGCGTGCGCCTCGATGGGACCGACGCGGCGCGTCATGGAGCCGAAGTGATACTGGAACAGGTTCCTGCCCGACGTGAGAATAAAGGGATATTCGGCGTCCGCCTGCTCCGCAGGCGGGGCGTATTTGACGGACGTGAAGGGCACCTTGCCGCGCGGGAATCCTCCCTTGTAAAGGAACTCCGTGCCCGGATGGTTTCGCGTGGGACAGGGCCACTGAACGCCTTTCAGTCTGATGCGGGCGTAGGTGATGCCTTCGAGCGCCGGCCAGAGCCTGCCGAGCTCCTCGAAGATCTCGTCGGGCGCCGCATAGTTCATCTCGTATCCCAGCCGCTGCGACAGGTCCGCGATGATACGCCAGTCCTCCCGCGCCTCGCCCGGCGGCGACACGGCTTTTCGAATAAGCTGCACCCGGCGCTCTGTATTGATGAACGTGCCGTCCTTCTCCGCAAAACTCGCGGCCGGCAGGACCACATGAGCGAGCCTGGCCGTCTCGGTCATAAAGATGTCCTGCACCAGCAGGAACTCCAGGTTTTGAAAGACCTTCATCGTATGGCCCACGTTGGGATCTCCCAGCACGGGGTTCTCTCCCATGACGTACACGGCCTTCACCTTGCCTGTCAGGGCCTGGTCCGCCACCTCGGGCGCCATGAGTCCCGGTTTGGGCGAGAGGTTGCAGGCCCAGGCGGTCTCGAACTTCTCCCGCACCTGGGGGATGTCCACGCGCTGGTATCCCGGATAGACGCTCGGCAGGCACCCGACGTCGCAGGCGCCCTGGACGTTGTTCTGGCCGCGCAGCGGATTGATGCCCGTGAACTCCCTGCCGATGTTGCCGGTGATCAGCGCCAGATTCGCTATGCAGTTCACATTCTCCGTGCCGTGCGCATGCTGGGTGATGCCCATGGTGTAGTAGATCGCGGCCTTTCGCGACCCGCCGTAGATGCGGGCGGCGCGAACGAGATCGTCCTTGGGTACGCCAGTGAGTTTCTCGCCGGCCTCGGGCGTGAATGCATCGAGGGACGCCTTCCAGTCCTCGAAGCCCGTGGTCTGCTCATTGATGAACTGTTCGTTCTGCAGGCCCTCTTTCAGGATCACATGGGCCATGGTGTTCAAGAGCGCTATGTCCGTGCCCGGCCGCTGCTGCAGCCAGAGCTCGGCGAACCTGACGAGTGGGACCCGCCGGGGGTCGGCGATGATGATCTTTGCGCCCTTTCTCCGGGCCTTCAGCATCATGTTCGCGATGACCGGGTGCGCCTCCTTCGTGTTCGATCCGGTAATGAAGAGCACTTCATTATCCTCGATCTCACGCAGCGAGTTGGTCATGGCGCCGGAGCCGAATATGGTGGCCAAACTGGCCACCGTGGGCGCGTGTCAGAGACGCGCGCAGTGGTCCACGTTGTTCGTGCCGATGGCTGCGCGCATGAATTTCTGGAAGAGATAATTGTCTTCGGTGGTGCAGCGGGCCGACGACAGGCCCGCGATCGCGTCGGGACCGTGCTGGTCCCGGATCTTCCGCAGCGTGGTTGCCGTGTACTCCAACGCCTCCTCCCACGTTGCCGGCACAAGTTCGCCGTTCTTTCGTATCAGAGGCGTCTTGAGTCGGTCGGGACTCGACACGAACTGGTATCCGAAGCGGCCCTTGACGCACAGCAGCCCGTCGTTTACGCCCCGGCCTTCCTTGGCCGTGACGCGCACGATCTCGTTGCCCTTTACATGCAGCGTAATGGAGCAGCCGACGCCGCAGTAGGGGGCAGATGGTGTCCACCTCCCGGATATGCCAGTACCGGCCCTTGCCGGTCCATTGCTTGCCGGACAGCGCCCCGGTGGGACAGACCATGACGCACTGGCCGCAGAACTCGCAGTTCAGGTCCCGCTCGAAGGGCGGACAGATCTTGGTGCCGAAGCCCTTGTAAGCGTAATCGATAGCCCCGACGCCCTGCACCTCGTCGCAGATCTTGACGCAGCGGCCGCAGAGGATGCACTTCTCCATCTCGCGCTCGATGAACGGATTGCCGTCGCGCTTCGGGTAGGTCCGCCGCTCGCCTCCGAACACCGGTGTGCGGATCTGATACTTGTAGGCCAGCTCCTGCAGTTCGCAGTCGCCGGCGCGCTCGCAGACCATGCAGTCGTAGGGATGATCGGAGAGGATGAGGTCCACGATGTCCCGGCGCAGTCCCTCGATGTATGGAGAGGCGGTCGTCACCTCCATCCCGTTCTGCGCGACCGCGGAGCACGACGTAACCGGCTGTCCGTTGATCTCGACGATGCAGACGCGGCATGCGCCCGTGACGGTCAGCTTCGGATGGTGGCACAGCACAGGGATGCTGATGCCGAGCTTGTGCGCGGCAGCGAGAACGGTCGTGCCCGGCGGCACGGTGACCGGCCTGCCGTCTATCTTGAGCGTCACCTTGTCCATAATCATTGTTTCCTGACCGCGTTGAACTTGCATACCCGGTAACAGGCGCCGCATTTGACGCACTTTGCCGCGTCGATTACGTGGACCTGCTTCGGCGCTCCGGTGACGGCGTTCGCCGGGCAGGCGCGCCGGCACAAGCCGCAGGCCTTGCACTTGTCCGCGATGACCGAGAACGTGATCAGCGCCGTGCAGACACCCGCCGGGCACTTCTTGTCCCTGATGTGGGAAAGATATTCGTCCTTGAAATGGTTGAAGCTCGTGAGAAACGGGTTCGGCGCTGTCCTGCCGAGACCGCAGATGGACGTCGCGGCCATGACGCCGCTCAGCCGTTCGAGGATCTTGAGGTCGTTGTCCTCGCCTTTTCCCCCGGTGATCTTCGTGAGCAGCTCCAGCATTCGCTTCGTGCCGATGCGGCAGGGCGTGCACTTGCCGCAAGACTCGCGCTGCAGGAACTCCATAAAGAACTTCGCCACCGAGACCATGCAGTCGTCCTCGTCGAAGACAAGCATGCCGCCGGAGCCCACGATGCTCCCGACCTTGCGGAGGCTTTCGTAGTCCAGGCCCATGTCGATCATGGACGGCGGAATGATGCCGCCCGACGGCCCCCCGACCTGGATCGCCTTGAGTTCCTTGTCGCCCTCGATGCCGCCGCCGATCCCATAGACGATATCTCGTAAGGACATCCCCATGGGGATCTCCACCAGCCCGTTATTCTTCACCTTGCCGGAAAGCGTGAAGACCTTGGTCCCCTTGCTCTCGGCCGTGCCGATGGACGAGTACCAGGCTGCGCCCTTGCCCACGATGATCGGGATGTTCGAAAAGGTCTCGGCATTGTTGATGACCGTCGGCATGCCCCAGAGTCCGGCAATGGCCGGGAAGGGCGGCCGCAGGCGCGGCATGGCGCGCCTGCCCTCGATGGACTCCATGAGCGCCGTCTCTTCGCCGCAGATGAAGGCCTCGGTGCCGAAGCTGAACTCGATCTCGAAGTCGAAACCTGAGCCGAAGATGTTTTTCCCGACGAACTGCCGCTCCCGCGCCTGGGCCAAAGCGTTCCCCAACCGCTCCACGGAAACGTGATAGCGTTCGCGGATATAGAGAAAGCCCTTGGTCGCGCCGATTGCATAGCCGCCAATCAGCAGGCCTTCGACGATCGCATGAGGATTGCCTTCCGCCAGCGGTCGGTTCACTTCGCCCACATTGCAGATAATATACTTGGGAGAACGCTTCTGAGCGCTGCAGATGCGCCACTTCTCGCCGGTGAGAAAGCCGCTGCCGCCGCGACCGCGAAGTCCGGACTTCGCGATCTCGTCGATGACCCGGTCGGGCATCATCTTCGTGATGGCCTTGCGCGCGGCCTTGTAACCGTTCATGGCAAGGTAGTCGTCGATGCTATCGGGATCGATCTCGCCGCAGGGACCCAGCACGATCTTGTGCTGTTTCGCGTGAAACGCGGTGTAGTCCTCCCGCGTGGTCCACTCGGCGACCGGATTCCCTCCAACGATGTGGTCCAGGACGATCCGCTCGACCATGATCGGCGTAACGGACTGATAGGTGGTCTTGGCGCCGTTCATGACCACATCGACGAGCACGTCCTTTGAGCAGAATCCCCGGCAGCCCACCTTGGTGAGCTCGCACTTCCTGCCGACCTGCGCCTCGATGCCGTGTTCGGACACGAACTGCCGAAACAGGTTAAGCACGTCCTCTCCTCCGGATGCGCGTCCGGAGGTGCCGAGACAGACCTTTATTTTAATAGAGGAATTCGTCATGCTGAGAATCGCCGCGCCTACAAGTAACCGAGGGACTCTTCGCGCTCGTAGTCCTTGATCAGTTTCGTGACCTTGACCGGATCGATACTACCGTGCACCTGCTTGTTCATGATCGCGACCGGTGCGATACTGCAGGCCCCGATGCAAGTCGCCTGCTGGACCGTGAATTTCATGTCCGCGGTCGTGTCTTCACCCTCGGGGAGGGCCAGGACCTCGCGCACCGTCTCGAGGATCTTGTCCCCGCCCTTGATGTGACAGGCGGCTCCGCAGCAGACCGTCAACGTGTTCTTCCCGATAGGCTTGGTGCGAAACTTGGGATAGAAGGTGATCACGCCGAAGAACCTGCTTGCCGGAATATCGAGGCGTTCGGCGAACCAGAAGACGCTCTCTTCCGGAACATGGCCATAGGTCTCCTGGATCCGCTGAAGCAGCGAGATCACATTGCCCTTTTCCCGCACATGCTCCTCGAGTATCTTGTTCAGTACCTTTTCCATCCGCCCTGTCGCTGCCGAGCCCCGGAGGACGGCAGCTCTCCTTGCCAATCGATGAGAAAAAAAGAGCCGTCTTACCATGATAATGGGCGGCTCTGAATAATGATGAAACGTGTACAGGCGGCTGCCTGCACGCAAGCTTAGAACATCGGGTCCATGGTGAGCGCCGGATGGCCCTTGGCCGTCAGGTACTCAAGCAGCTTCTCCGAATCTTCCGCCACGGTCTCGTCAGCGATCTTGTCCAGCAGGTCCGGCACGCCCTCTTCCTCGCCGCGTTTCTTGAACTCCTCTGCAAAAGACTCTTTGAGGTTCTTGGTCATCCAGACGATGCGCTTGAACCCGCCGTCCGCGGAAAGGAACTTTTTGCTCGTCAGAAAGTAACGGCCAATTCCCATGAAACCGGGCGTCTGCGCTCCGCCGCCCACGGTACCGGCCAGGGTCGAGAACTTCATGCCGATGGGGGTCATGCCGGTGTAGCCGCGGTTCACGATCATCACGCCGTTTGCCTCGGGCACGATGGCCATGATGCACTCAAAGCAGCCGCAGGAGGTCATGGGCGCGTCCATGATGGTGTAGGCATTGAAATACTCGAGCGCCTGGTGCGAATTCGTATATACATATTCGTCCACGCCCTTCCAACGCCCCTTGACCGCATCGAGGACTTCGCCTTTCAGTACCGGCTGGTTCGCGCCGTTCGGATCGATCTCAAAGGCTGCCTTGGCATCGAGCCAGTTGTAGGCGCCACACAAGCCGAGCCGCTCAGGAGATACGACACATACGTGGTTCGGCGCGAAGCTCTGGCAGAGGAGGCAGGAATAGAAAGTGTCAACGGACTCGTCGGTCATGGTCGCGAGGCGGATGTCACGCTCAAGGTATGCCTTGCGTGCTTCCACGACCTTCGCCTTCACGTCCGCCTCATCCACATAGAGGGTCACCTGGACCTTGTCCACGATATTATTGAATTTGTGCTTGAGCTGGGTTGTGAGAATGTCGCCGAAGTGCCTGAGCGCGTACCCTTCGGCGAGCGCGGCCTTACTCACGCGGAACCAGTTCTGGTCGCGCTGGCCCATATGCCAGATCCCCTGTGCTTCATTGACGAAGTGATGGATCTTGCGCTCAAGCACGGGTTCAAAGTCCTTCTGCATCTTCCGTCCGCCCACCTCGATGACGACACCGAGCGGCATCTGGCCGCCCTTCTGATACCGGGCCTCGGCGTCGGCGCCGATGATCGAGACCTTGCCGTCCTCGATGTTGTTCAGATCGACCATGTGCAGCCATTCGAAGGCCGGCGTGCGCTGACCGCCGAACTCGATGTGCATGTCTTCCTTCCGGATGCGCTCGCCCTCGAAAGCCGGTCCAAAGGCAACCGGGATGGGTGGTTTTGAAACCGTGATCTTGAGCCCGCGCACTTCAATGCACTTCTCGACGATCTTTTTCGGATCGAGCTCCTTGGCAACTTCCTCGTAGATCGTGACGCCGGTGACCTCAATGGTAGGGATATCCGTGTTGGCGATGGCCGGGAAGCCCATGTCGATGGCGCCCGCGCCCGTGCTCCAGATGCGGTCGTTCAGGGGACCGAGCACCATGACGAAGGCGAACACTTTGTCCTTGGAGTATTTCAGGATCTTCTGGAAATCGCCGCCCTTCATGCCGCCGAACGTAATGCCCGCTCGAGCGGCCCAGTTTACGGCGTAGATGGCATGCTCCACTTCTGGGCCGAGCGGCACGAGACGCGTGTCCCAGCCGAGTTGAACGCCTTTCCTCAAAAGCTGCTTGGTCATGCTGTTTCCGTCAACATTGCCGCAGAGCAGGGTGAGAATATTCTTCTGCTGAAGTTCGCGTGCAATCTCAAGTGCATGCTCGTCATCGTTCGCTGCGCCGACGATAACCACATAGCCGGGCATGGAACCGTCCACAAGCTGCACGCCCAGGTTACGGAGGATCGTGTCGGAGATGAACCCGTTGTAGGTCAGGCCGATCGAGTCGTCCTTCACCGGCTCCTGCCCGTAAATGTACCGGATCGCCATGATGATTTCCTGGGCAAAGAGGGTCGCCATGCCGGCATCAAGCGCCTCGCCCAGGTAGGGCTTATAGAGGTGGTCTGCCGGCGCTTCCGTGAGAAGCGGCTTCACCTTCTCTTCAAGCGCTGTCTTCATATCACCGACGGTCCGGACCTCAAACCCCGTCATGGAGAATATCTGGGGAAGAAAGTAACCCGTATCGGGAAACTCGAACTTGAAGTCCGCGCCTTTCTCGGTAATGGCCTTCTCGACGAGGGCCTCGGCCTGCTTGACATAATAGTGGGAACCAAGAATGGCCCCGGTGGCAATGACTTTTGACATGGGTAACTCCTTTTACAATTCGCAGAATTCAGGAGACAGAAGCCAGAATCCA
>JANPMZ010000146.1:0-2471 GCA_031427195.1 Nitrospirota bacterium | reverse complement strand
AAAGGTCGAAAGAAAGCGGCTCGCGCCAAAGACCGTCAGGAGCGGCGCAAGCACAGCGGGGTTTGCGCGAAGAAGCGATACAAACGCCGGGACATCGTCAAGGCCGCTGACAAAGCGCTCGAAGTTATTGAGCGTCATGTCCGGGTCAGCGGTACGGGACAGGGAGCGAAAGAAAATCGGCAGGAGCTCGGTGCAGGCACTTTCTCCGAGACCGGTCCGGAGGTAATCAAGGTTCTTCAGCGCCTGCGCCGTGTCCGTTAGTCCGAAATGCAGCAATTGTTCCTGCGAGGGTGTTATATAATTGTAAAATGGCATTTTTTGTATTATACTGGCAAGCACTGGAAGATACAACCCGGAAAAATCCGCGCTTTGCAGGCTCTTTGGTACAAACATCCTTTCGAGATATGAAGGAATTACGCGACAACCAGCGCTGCTATGTCTGCGGCACAGAGAACCCCGAGGGTCTCGGCGTTCATTTCGAGCTCGACCGCGACGCACGATCGATCAGTGCACGCTTCACTCCCCGGGACGTACACCAGGGCTTCGAGGGCATTGTCCACGGCGGCATCATTTCGGCGCTTTTGGACGAGGCCATGGCAAAGCTCTCGGTCGCGCTCGGCATCCCGGCGGTGACCGCTGAGATGACCGTGAAGTTCAAGGCCGCGGTTGCTCCGGGAGAAGAGCTCTTGATCACCGGCAGGCTTGTGGAAGAAACGCGGCGGCTGGTCCGGGCGGAAGCAAGAATCGAACGAGGCCCGGTAATCGTGGCCGAAGCCAAGGGAAAACTGATACGACTATGAAATACACCGACAAACAGATCACCGAGATCATGCAGGCCAAGGGCGGCAAACCGCTCCTGGTTCGCGAACTGATGCGGCTCCTGCGGCTCAAACCCGAGGACCGCCACGCGTTCAAGCAGACCCTGACGGAGCTCGCGCAGAAGGGCGAAGTGATAAAAACACGCGGCAACCGCTATGGCCTGCCGGACAAAATGGACCTTGTTACCGGTAAATTCCAGGCCCACTCGTCGGGGTACGGCTTTGTGCTCCCCGAGAAAAAAGGCGATCCTGATGTCTTCGTTGCAATTCAAAACCGGCTTGATGCCATGGACGGCGACCAGGTGGTGGTCCGCGTGTCCGCACCTGCGGGCAAGAGGAAACAGACAGGCAAGCGCGAGGGCGCCATCATCCGCATCCTCGAGCGCGCCCAGACCAAGATCGTCGGCACGTATGTGCTGCAGGAAGACCGGCCCGGCGGCTTCGGCTTTGTGGAGTCCTCCAATCCGAGGATCACGCAGAATATCATTATCAGCCGCGAACACGCCGGCGGCGCACGCCCCGGCGATATCGTCTCCGCCGAGATCATCGCTTATCCCCTGCGCAACCGGCCGCCGGAAGGCAGGATCGTCAGAATCATCGGCAAGCCGGGCCAGCCCGGCATCGATTCCGAGCTCATCATCGAGCAGTATGAACTGCCGGTCCAGTTCTCTCCCGCCGTGCTGCGCGAGGCCGAGGGCATTGCACAGCAGGTAACGCCGGCCATGCGCAAGGACCGGCAGGACCTCCGTGAACTGACGACCGTGACGATCGACGGGGAAAAAGCGCGGGACTTCGATGATGCCATCTCTATCCAGAAGATCAGGTTGGGCTACCGCCTCTGGGTGCATATCGCCGATGTGGCGCACTACGTAGTCGAAGGCACGCTCCTGGACCAGGAAGCCTATCAGCGCGGCACCAGCGTGTACCTCCCGGACCGCGCCATTCCCATGCTCCCCACGGCGCTTTCGAACGGCATCTGCAGCCTCAATCCGGCAGTGGATCGGCTCACGCTCACCTGCGAGATGGACATCTCAGCCGAGGGTGAGGTACTGAAGTACGACATCTACGATAGCGTTATCAAGAGTGATGAACGCATGACCTACACTGCCGTGCGGGAGATTCTGGTCGACAAGGATCCTGCCCAGCGAAAGCGCTACGCGGCGATCCTGAAGGAATTCGACCTCATGGAAGAGCTCATGCAGGTCCTCAAGGCAAAGCGGTCGAAGCGCGGCAGCATCGACTTCGACCTGCCCGAGCCCGAGATCGTCCTGGACCTCCAGGGACGCATGTCGGAGATCATCAGGGCGGAACGGAACATGGCGCACCAGATCGTCGAAGAGTTCATGCTCGCGGCGAACGAAACCGTGGCGTCCCATGTGGAACAAATGGAGGCGCCGTTCATCTATCGCATTCACGAGGAGCCGGCAGAGGAAAAGGTGCAGGACCTGGCTGATTTTCTCGCCACACTCGGCATCAACCTGCCGACTGCCAAAAAGATCAAACCGCTCCATTTGCAGAAGGCGCTGGCCAAGGCCAAGGGCACGCCCGAGGAAATGCTGATCAACACCGTGCTGCTTCGGACCATGAAGCAGGCCCGTTATTCCACCGAGAACGTGGGCCACTTCGGTCTCGCCGCCGAGAGCTACACCCACT